>NZ_JAUOQC010000016.1:0-59942 GCF_030547495.1 Neptuniibacter sp. 2_MG-2023
TACGTAGCCGGGGTTTTTTGCGTCTGGGGCTTAGGGTTTAGGCCTTTGGACGTACCGCTACCTTTTAGCGGTTGCGTGTGTTTGCTGTTGCTGCTTATACTCAATTGTATCTTGTCGGTTTTGAGGTTGTCAGTTTGAGTCGCCGTTTTTTGCTTTTATCTCTTTGTGTTTTTTCATTGTTGCCTTTATCCGCTCTAAGGGCGAGTGAGTGCTCTGTGTTAACTGCCGCAGGTAATGTGGAGTATTCCCCTTATTTATGGCGCCAAGGCGGAGATAGCGGAGAAGTTATTGGGGCTAACCGACTGGTAATTGATGAAATAGCTAGACGCTTAGATATTACTATTCAGTTATTAGATGTTGGATCTTGGGCGCGTGCGCAGGAGATGCTGAAGCGAGGGAAGGTAGACTTGATGGCGGGTATTTTTTATACAGAGCCGCGTACTATGTATATGAATTATATTTCCCCAGCTTTTTTTAAGACAGCCAGTGTGGTTTGGCGTAAATCGAATACGCAAGCCTCCTATAATTCCCGAGATGATTTAATCGATTTGCATGGTGTGACTGTCATCAATAATAGTTTTGGGCAGGGTTTTGATGAATATGCGAAAGAAAAGCTGAATCTAACTTATGTTCCCTCTTTAGGGCAGGCCTTTTTAATGCTTGATCGAGGCCGAGCTGATTATGTGCTGTATGAGAAAAATCCAGGTTTAGCTTACGCAGAGTTGCTCGGTTATAAAGGGCACTTTGATGTTCTAGAGCCGCCAATTAGTGCTGAAGGTCTTCATTTGGCAATATCTAAAAAATCAAAATGTAATACGGCCATCTTGAGAAAGCGCTTGGCGCTAGTGATCGCCGATATGCAAACTGAGGGTTTTATGGATCAGGCGCTATCTAAAGGCTTTGAAAACTGGCGCCTCTTTTTGGATTAATGCTGTTCTAAGCGACTCTTAAAAAACAATTTTGTTTAATTATGCCCTTTTCGCAATTGCGGAATAGACAGAAAGCGCCTTTATAGCATAAAATACAGCCGGTTTGCCTATAGCAAACCTTTTGTACAAGTTTCTTAACAAGGAAGCGAGGCTGAATTTCGGTTTGCCTCGCTTTTTTGCACGTATCGTTTCTGATTTTGTTGTTGCACATTTTGCGAGGAGGTTCAATTGGCGAGACCAGCCATTCTTGCTCTTGAAGACGGAAGTATATTCAAGGGCGTAGCCATTGGCGCAGACGGGCAGTCTAGCGGCGAGGTTGTATTTAATACCTCTATGACGGGTTATCAGGAAATTCTGACAGACCCTTCTTATTGTCGTCAGATAGTAACCCTTACTTATCCTCACATAGGTAACACTGGTACCAATACTGAGGATGAAGAGTCGTCTCGTACTTGGGCTGCGGGTTTAGTTATCCGCGATCTCCCTTTGGTTGCGAGTAACTTTCGTAACGAAAAAAACCTAGATGATTATCTGAAAGATAACAATATTGTAGGTATTGCAGACATTGATACACGTCGCTTAACTCGAATACTTCGTGAGAAAGGTTCGTTAAGTGGCTGTATTATGGCCGGTGATATTGATGAGGCTAAGGCGCTTTCTGATGCTAAGTCTTTTCCTGGCTTAAAGGGGATGGATCTTGCTCAGGTTGTTACTACTGAAACAGCTTATGAGTGGAACTCGTCAACTTGGAAACTAGGTTCAGGTCATGCTGATCTTGATCCAAAGTCTCAGCCTTTCCATGTTGTTGCTTATGATTACGGTGTCAAACGCAATATTTTGCGTATGTTGGTTGAGCGCGGTTGTCGTTTAACTGTAGTGCCAGCAAAAACTCCAGCTGCTGATGTCTTAGCTATGAATCCTGATGGTGTGTTTTTGTCTAATGGTCCAGGCGATCCAGAACCATGTGACTACGCTATTGCTGCAATTTCCGAGATCTGTAAAACAGATGTACCTGTTTTTGGGATCTGTTTGGGTCATCAGCTTTTAGCGTTGGCATCAGGTGCTAAAACGGTGAAAATGAAATTTGGTCATCACGGTGCTAACCATCCAGTTCAAGATTTAGATGGTAAGCAGGTAATGATCACATCTCAGAATCATGGTTTTGCGGTTGATGAGGATGCGCTTCCTGCGACGTTACGTGCAACGCATAAGTCATTATTTGATGGCTCTTTGCAAGGTATTGAGCGTACTGACCGTGCGGCGTTTAGTTTTCAGGGGCACCCTGAGGCGAGTCCGGGTCCGCATGATGTCGCGCCTCTGTTTGATCGCTTCATTGCTGATATGAAAGCAGCTAAAGCGTAAGTCATCTATAACCTAGAAATTAGGTTGTTTGAAACGATACAGGGAGGGTGTGAATTGTCCGCCTTCCTCAGCTTCTAACTGATACGACTGGTTTAATACCGATGCCAAAACGTACTGATATAAAAAGTATTTTGATTCTTGGTGCAGGTCCGATTGTAATTGGGCAAGCATGTGAATTTGATTATTCTGGCGCGCAAGCGTGTAAAGCTCTGCGTGAAGAGGGTTATCGAGTTATTCTTGTTAACTCTAACCCCGCTACTATTATGACTGACCCTGCGATGGCTGATTCTACTTATATCGAGCCTATCAATTGGAAAACAGTTGAAAAAATTATAGCGAAAGAACGCCCTGAAGCATTATTGCCTACAATGGGTGGGCAGACCGCTTTGAACTGTGCGCTTGATCTTGAGCGTGAAGGGGTTCTGGAAAAATATGGCGTTGAGATGATCGGCGCTAATGCTGATACTATCGATAAAGCTGAAGACCGCAACCGCTTTGATAAAGCGATGAAAGCTATAGGTCTTGAGTGTCCTCGTGCAGCTATTGCTCATAGTATGGAAGAAGCGCTTCAGGTTCAGGCTCAGCTTGGTTTTCCATGTATTATCCGACCTTCTTTTACTATGGGAGGTACCGGTGGCGGTATCGCTTATAACAAAGAAGAGTTTATCGAGATCTGTGAGCGTGGCTTAGATCTATCTCCAACAACAGAGCTATTGATTGATGAGTCTCTGATTGGTTGGAAAGAGTATGAGATGGAAGTTGTTCGTGATAAAAACGACAACTGCATTATTGTTTGTGCGATTGAAAACTTTGATGCAATGGGTGTACATACAGGCGACTCTATCACTGTTGCGCCAGCACAAACATTGACGGATAAAGAATATCAGATCATGCGTAACGCTTCTTTGGCGGTATTGCGTGAGATTGGTGTTGAGACGGGTGGTTCTAACGTTCAGTTTGGCGTAAACCCAGTTGATGGCCGTATGGTCGTTATCGAGATGAACCCGCGTGTATCTCGTTCATCAGCTTTAGCATCTAAAGCAACCGGTTTCCCGATTGCGAAAGTGGCTGCGAAGCTCGCTATTGGTTACACGCTGGATGAACTACAGAATGATATTACCGGCGGTCGTACACCTGCATCTTTCGAGCCTTCGATTGATTATGTTGTTACTAAGATACCGCGTTTTACCTTTGAGAAATTCCCACAAGCTAATGATCGTCTAACGACTCAAATGAAGTCGGTAGGTGAAGTTATGGCGATAGGCCGTACACAGCAAGAATCACTGCAGAAAGCGTTGCGTGGTTTAGAGGTTGGTGCGACTGGTTTTGACTCTATTATTGATATTGAGAGCGATGATGCTCGCGCCACCATTGTGCGTGAGATGAAAGAGCCGGGTGCTGAGCGTGTCTGGTATCTGGGCGATGCTTTCCGTTTAGGGATGACGGTCGAAGAGCTGTATGAAATTAGCGGTATTGATCCGTGGTTCCTTGTTCAAGTCGAAGATATTATCAAAGACGAGTTACGTGTATCTGAAATCGCGATGACTGATCTAGATAAAGATGCCGTCTTCAAGCTGAAGCGTAAAGGTTTCTCTGATGAGCGTTTGGCTAAGCTGCTTGGCGTATCAGAAAAACAGTTCCGTAAGCACCGTCATAATCTAGATGTTCGTCCTGTTTATAAACGTGTAGATACTTGTGCCGCTGAGTTTGCATCTGATACTGCCTATATGTATTCCACCTACGAAGAAGAGTGTGAAGCTAATCCGACAGACCGTGAGAAAATCATGGTTATCGGTGGCGGTCCTAACCGTATAGGTCAAGGTATCGAATTTGATTACTGCTGTGTTCATGCTGCGCTTGCTGCGCGTGACGATGGCTTTGAAACAATTATGGTTAATTGTAACCCTGAGACTGTTTCAACAGATTATGATACATCTGATCGCTTATTCTTTGAGCCGATCACGCTTGAAGATGTTTTGGAAATTGTACACGTTGAGAAGCCTAAAGGAGTCATTGTTCAGTATGGTGGTCAAACGCCGCTGAAGCTTGCAGTTGCTCTTGAGCAAGCGGGCGTGCCGGTTATTGGTACCTCACCTGAAGCGATTGATCGTGCAGAAGACCGTGAGCAGTTCCAGCAGATGCTTAAGCGTTTAGGTCTTAAGCAGCCTGAGAACGCGACAGTTCGCTCTTTAGAAGAAGCGATTATTGAAGCGGGTAAACTAGGTTATCCTCTGGTTGTTCGTCCATCTTATGTTTTGGGTGGTCGTGCAATGGAAATAGTGTACAAAGAGGAAGAACTACGCCGTTATATGACAACTGCGGTTCAGGTTTCTAATGACGCGCCTGTACTATTGGATCATTTCCTTAATGCGGCTATCGAAATTGATATTGATGCCGTATGTGATGGTGAAACTGTAGTTATCGGTGCAATCATGCAGCATATCGAGCAGGCGGGGGTTCACTCAGGTGACTCTGCATGTTCTTTCCCTCCATACAGTCTCCCGGCTGATGTGCAGGATGATATGCGGGAAATGATTCGTAAAATGGCGCTAGAGCTTGGCGTCGTTGGCTTGATGAATGCGCAGTTAGCTTATCAAGATGGTGAAATTTATGTGATTGAGGTTAACCCTCGTGCATCACGTACTGTGCCATTTGTATCTAAATGTATTGGTGTATCTTTAGCTAAAATTGGCGCTCAAGTGATGACTGGTAAGTCTCTGAAAGAGCTTGGTTTTACTGAAGAAATTGTGCCTAAGCTATTTAATGTCAAGGAAGCTGTTTTCCCATTTAATAAGTTCCAAGGCGTTGACCCAATCTTATCACCAGAGATGAAATCTACGGGTGAAGTGATGGGCGTAGGTGCGACCTTTGGTGAGGCCTTTATGAAGGCTCAGATCGGTGCCGGTGAGACTATGCCGCAAGCGGGTCTGGCATTTATCTCTGTACGTGAAGTCGATAAAGAAGCATCTATGCAGGTTGCCAAAGACCTTGTTGAGCTGGGCTTTTCGCTTGTAGCTACACGGGGTACTGCCGCATTAATGGAAAAACATGGTTTAGAGGCGAAAATTGTCAATAAAGTCATGGAAGGTCGTCCCAATATAGTGGATATGATCAAAAATGACGAAATTGCTTATATTATCAATACGACAGAAGGCCGTAAGGCAATTGAAGACTCTGCTGATATTCGTCGTAGTGCACTCCAGCATAAAGTTCCTTATACAACGACCTTGGCGGGTGCTGAAGCGATTACCATGGCGTTGCAATATGGCGAAGAGAAAGAAGTTCGTCGTATTCAAGACATAGGAGCTTAAGATGATTAGAGTACCGATGACTGCTGCTGGCGAGAAAGCGCTTCGTGCTGAGCTTGAGCAGCTAAAAACAGTTGATCGTCCACGTGTTATTGCTGATATTGCAGAGGCGCGGGAACACGGAGATCTAAAAGAAAATGCTGAATACCACGCGGCCCGTGAACAACAAGGCTTTATTGAGGGGCGTATTCAGGATTTAGAATCTAAGCTGTCAAACTGCCAAGTGATCGATGTTTCAGCGATCCCTGCAACAGGTAAAGTTATTTTTGGTACTACAGTGACAATCATTAATCTCGATACTGAAGAGTCTAAGACTTATCAGATTGTTGGAGATGATGAGGCTGATATCAAAGCGGGTAAAATATCGGTTAATTCCCCGATAGCACGGGGTTTAGTTGGCAAAGAAGAGGGTGATGTCGTTAATATTCAGACGCCGGGTGGTGCGACTGAATTTGAAATTGACGAAGTTGCTCACATCTAAAGCGATAAATAAAAAGGGGTGCCAGTTGGCACCCCTTTTTTGTATATAGATAATTCTTAACGAAGAAGATTGGATAGTTTAGGATTAGGTTCTAACGCTTTTCTGTAGATGAGCGCTATATGTCCAATTTCTTGTATGAGTTCTGCTTCAACGATTGAGCATAGTTCGCGTATAATGAGTTTCTTTGTATCTCGATCACCAACAGCAAACTTTACTTTGATTAATTCGTGATCTTCTAGAGCGCGATCGACCTCAAGTTGAACTGCTTCAGTTAAGCCTTTACCTGCTACAGTAACAACAGGGTTTAGTTTGTGACCAAGAGTGCGATAATGCTTCTTTTGCTCAGGATTCAAGCTCATATTAAAATACGCTGCCTTAAAGTGTTTTGATGAGCTTAGAGCTCAGAAAAGATAATATAACAATTTTACAACAGTTGTTCGCAGCTTAGTAGCGTACAACGCTTAAATCAGAGAGCAAGTGGTTAGTGGCGAAATCAGCAAGCAGTGAGCGTTGGCTAAAAGAACATTTTGATGATCACTATGTGAAACAAGCAAAAGAGCATGGTTATCGCTCCCGTGCGAGTTTCAAGCTTATTGAGCTTGATACAAAAGATAAATTATTCAAACCCGGCATGACTGTTGTGGACTTAGGTGCGGCCCCAGGTGGCTGGTCTCAAGTGGCGGCAGAGCGTGTTGGTGATCGGGGGCGAGTGGTTGCGTCTGATATATTGCCTATGGATGGAATGTCGGGAGTTGAGTTCGTGCAGGGTGATTTTACAGAGGAAGCTGTTTTGCAACAGATACTTTCTGCTTTAGGAGATGAACCGGCAGACCTTGTAATTTCAGATATGGCCCCCAATATGAGTGGTATGTCAGCAGTTGATCAGCCTGCGGCTATGTATTTGGTGGAGTTAGCCTTAGATATGGCGCGTGAGGTACTTAAGCCCGGCGGAAATTTTGTCGCTAAAGTATTTCAAGGCGAAGGTTTTGATCAGTATTTGCAAGATATGCGTACAAGTTTTAATAAAGTGGTCACCCGTAAGCCTGATTCTTCTCGTGCTCGGTCACGAGAAGTGTATTTATTAGGTAAAGGTTTTAAAGGGTAGGCCGTGTTTTAGTGGTCAAGTGTGGCCGCATAGTATAGTGTTTAGCGTCTCCAAGTAGAGCGCCAAGCTTAATCAGCAAATTGAGGGTATTCCATTGAATGATATGGCGAAAAATCTGGTTTTGTGGCTAGTGATCGCAGCGGTATTGCTGACAGTATTTAATAACTTTAATGAAAGTGCGGAATCTAAACGTCTTAGCTATTCTGAATTTGTTTCAGAAGTGAAAGCCGGAAGTGTAGAAAAAGTCATTATTGACGGTTATACAATCCAAGGGCACCGTAGTAATGGTGAGACATTTGAGACAACGCGACCAGCGTTGCAGGATCCTAAACTTGTTGATGACCTGTTTGCGAATGATGTAGTTATTGAGGGTAAACAACCAGAACAGCAGAGCATTTGGACTCAGCTGTTAGTTGCTTCCTTCCCTATATTAGTCATTATCGCTGTATTTATGTTCTTTATGCGTCAGATGCAAGGGGGTGGCGGTAAAGGCGGCCCTATGTCGTTTGGTAAATCCAAAGCGCGGATGATGGGTGAAGATCAGATTCAGACTACATTTGATGACGTGGCCGGTGTTGAAGAAGCGAAAGAGGATGTCCGTGAGTTAGTTGATTTTCTTCGTGATCCAGGTAAATTTCAGCGTCTTGGCGGTCATATTCCCCGTGGTGTACTTATGTCGGGTAGCCCCGGTACAGGTAAAACCCTATTGGCGAAAGCGATAGCGGGCGAAGCAAAAGTACCTTTCTTTACCATCTCAGGTTCTGATTTTGTTGAGATGTTTGTAGGTGTAGGTGCATCCCGTGTTCGTGATATGTTTGAGCAAGCGAAAAAGAACGCACCTTGTATTATCTTTATAGATGAGATCGATGCTGTTGGTCGTCACCGTGGTGTAGGCATGGGCGGCGGTAATGATGAGCGAGAGCAAACATTAAACCAGTTGTTAGTTGAAATGGATGGCTTTGAAGGTAATGAAGGCATTATTGTTATCGCGGCAACTAACCGACCTGATGTGTTGGATCCAGCATTATTACGTCCAGGACGTTTTGATAGGCAGGTACATGTAGGTCTTCCAGATATTCGTGGTAGAGAGAAAATCCTTAAAGTGCATATGCGGAAAGTGCCTTTAGGAGATGACGTAAAACCTGAGCTGATTGCCCGTGGTACGCCTGGTTTCTCTGGTGCTGATTTGGCAAATTTGGTCAATGAAGCCGCTCTTTTTGCCGCACGAGGCGGTAAACGTACCGTTAGAATGGAACAGTTTGAAAAAGCAAAAGACAAAATCATGATGGGCGCCGAGCGTAAATCGATGGTGATGTCTGAGAAGGAACGCTTGAATACAGCGTACCATGAAGCGGGGCACGCGATTGTTGGTCGTTTAATGCCTGAACATGATCCTGTATACAAAGTGTCCATTATTCCTCGTGGTCGTGCCTTAGGTGTGACTATGTTTTTGCCTTTGGAAGATCGCTATAGTCATAGCCGTCAGTCGATTATGTCCAACATCTGTTCGTTATATGGTGGTCGAATTGCTGAGGAGATGACCTTAGGTAAAGATGGTGTGACTACAGGTGCTTCTAACGATATACAGAGAGCGACTTCTTTTGCTCGGAGTATGGTTGCGAAGTGGGGTTTGACCGATGAGATGGGGCCTCTGCTATATGATGAGGAAGAGTCTGATCCGTTTAACCGTGGCTATGGTCAAGGCGCTAAACCGCTTGCTGAGGAAACTCAACGTAAAATCGATATGGAAACCCGTAAGATTATCGATGAATGTTACAAGCGTGCTGAGAAGATCCTCGTAGATAATCGCGATATTCTTGAGTCTATGTGCGCTGCACTTATGAAGTATGAAACTATTGATAGTAGTCAGATAGATGAGTTGATGGAGCGTAAGCCTGTTTCTCCGCCTGAAGGTTGGGTTGAGGGTGATGACAGTGAAGGTGATAAGCCTGCTGCATCGGCAGATGAGTCGACTAAACCATCCGCCGATGAAGTGGATATGAATGAAGGTGATGAGGGCGTTGATCCAGATGTGCCTGATTCATCAGATAAAAATATTCACTAATTATCAGGTGGATTGAAAGATAAAAGGCTAGCTTTGTAACGAAGCTGGCCTTTTTTAATATGTTAAACAACCAGAATAAGGCAGATACTATGCGTGAATTTCAGTTTGGCACGCGTACCTTAGATTTATCATACACGCATGTGATGGGTATTCTTAATGTCACGCCTGATTCGTTTTCCGATGGCGGAGTGTTGCATAACGGCGGTTCAGTTCAGTTAGATAAAATTCTAATTCAAGCTGAAAAAATGATCGGTGATGGCGCAACCATTTTGGATATTGGTGGTGAGTCAACGAGGCCTGGTGCTGTACCTGTATCGCTTCAGGAGGAAAAAGAGCGAGTGTTGCCGGTCATCGAGAAGATAGCCCAAGAGTTTGATGTGGTTATCTCTATCGATACCAGCGCTCCTGAACTCATAACAGAGGCGGCCAAGTTAGGCGCAGGACTGATTAACGATGTTCGTGCTTTAGGGCGAGAGGGGGCCTTAGAAGCGGCCTCTAGCACAGACTTACCTGTTTGCCTGATGCATATGTTGGGAAGTCCTGCGACTATGCAGGATCGTCCAGAGTATGCTGATGTTTTGGATGATGTCAGCGATTTCTTTGCCGAGCGTGTTTTGGCTTGTGAAGCTTCAGGTATAGCTAAAGAGCGCCTTATTCTTGATCCAGGTTTTGGTTTTGGTAAAACCGTGGAGCATAATCTAAGGCTGATGAATAATATATCTCAATTGCATGCATTTGGGTTGCCTTTGTTGATCGGTACTTCTCGTAAATCGATGCTGGGTGCGGTGTTAAATCGAGAAGTTGACCAGCGTTTGGCCGGTGGTTTAGCTACTGTTGTTATGTCGGTGATGCAAGGCGCCGCCATTGTTCGAGTGCATGATGTTAAAGAAACTGCGGATGCAGTAAAAATGACCCGCGCCGTTATGGCTGAAGCGGTTATTAAATAGAGGGAAGAAGATGACAAAGCGCTATTTTGGGACTGACGGTATTCGCGGTAGGGTTGGGCAGTTTCCAGTGACGCCAGACTTTGTTCTGAAGTTGGGTTGGGCGGCAGGTAAGGTCTTTGCTCGAGAGGGTTATAGTAAAATTTTGATCGGCAAAGATACGCGTATTTCCGGTTATATGTTTGAATCTGCTTTAGAGGCAGGTTTGTCTGCGGCGGGTGTGGATGTGCTGTTAACAGGCCCAATGCCTACACCGGCCGTCGCTTACTTAGCAAGAACCTTTCGTGCGGATGCGGGGATTGTGATTAGTGCGTCTCATAATCCTTTTTATGATAACGGCATTAAATTCTTCTCATCTGAAGGGACAAAGCTACCTGATGATGTTGAGCAAGCGATAGAAGCGCAAATGGATATAGCGATGACGACAGTGGATTCGTCTGAGCTGGGTAAAGCAAAAAGGATTGTTGATGCCGCTGGACGCTATATTGAATTTTGTAAAGCTACAGCGGGAGGCATCTCGCTAAAAGGATTAAAAATCATTTTAGACTGCGCAAATGGCGCAACTTACCATGTGGCTCCTTCTGTATTTACTGAATTAGGTGCAAAGGTTATTGAGATCGCATCCTCTCCAGATGGTTTGAATATAAATGAAAACTGTGGTGCTACAGAAACTGAACGTTTACGTACCGTTGTGTTGGCTGAAAAAGCGGATTTAGGTATAGCGTTGGATGGCGATGGTGATCGCGTCATCATGGTGGATCAGGATGGGCAGGAGGTTGATGGCGATGAGCTGTTATTTATTATCGCTGCCCAGATGCGCCGCGAAGGTGTATTCACCGGTGGCGTTGTCGGAACATTGATGAGTAATTTTGGACTCGAGCAGGCGTTCGTGCGTGAGAATATTCCATTTATCAGAGCAAGTGTAGGCGATCGTTATGTCATGGAGCAGTTGTACCTGAATGACTGGATTTTAGGTGGAGAAAGCTCCGGACATATTGTTTGTCGTCACCTGACAACGACTGGAGATGGAACTGTTGCTGCGTTACAAGTACTAAAAGCTATTGTTGAAACCGGTAAAACTTTGGCCGAGCTGCGTCATGGTATGACTAAAATGCCGCAAGTGATGATTAACGTGCGAGTGGCTCAAAAAGTTAATATTAATGAGATTGACAGTATTCAGCAGGCTGTTGTCAATGCAGAGAAAAAACTCGGCGAGCGGGGACGCATTTTGTTGCGCCCTTCGGGTACAGAGCCTTTGGTTCGAGTCATGGTTGAAGGGGAAGATGCGGATGAAGTGGCTAATCTCTGTCAACAGCTCGCGACCGATGTTGAAAAAGCCTTGATGGAGCTTGAAACTTAAGTGTAAGCCAGTTAATATTTGCGCCTCTTGAAATAGGGGGTATTAATGCGCAGAGCTTTAGTTGCCGGAAACTGGAAGATGAATGGCCGAACTGACTTCATTAATAAATTAATGAATGAGTTAGTTTCTGGTATTCAAACTTCAGCCGTTGATGTGCTAGTGTGTCCGCCTGCGATATACCTATCCCAAGTGAAGTCGCTGTCAGGTTCGTTCATTGCTGTGGGTGCACAGAATGTGAGCGAAAACCCAGACGGGGCTTTTACGGGCGAAATTTCACTGCCGATGTTGAGTGACTTAGGATGTGAGTATGTGATCCTAGGACATTCGGAACGTCGCAGTCTGTATGCAGAAACTGATTTAGTGGTTGCTGATAAGTTTATCGCAACAGTGGCTGCAGGGTTAAAGCCTATTCTTTGTGTAGGTGAAACTCTTGAAGAACGAGAGCAAGGTAAGACACTTGATGTTGTTGGACGTCAGTTAAAGGCAGTAATTGATGCTGCTGGAATTGATAAGTTTGCGGATGCTGTTATTGCCTATGAGCCTGTATGGGCAATAGGTACAGGTAAAACCGCGACATCTGAACAAGCGCAAGATGTACATGCTGCAATTCGCGCAATGATCGCAGAGTATGATGCAAAAACTGCATCAGCTACCCGTATCTTATACGGTGGTAGTGTCAATGCGGGAAATGCTGCAGAGTTGTTCGCGAACGATGACGTTGATGGAGGGCTAGTAGGTGGAGCCTCTCTTAAAGCAAATGATTTTATTGCCATCTGCCATGCGGCAGGTGCATAAATAGACGGTTAAACAATGGAAACAGTAGTTCTGATTATTCATGTGTTGTTAGCAGCGGCTGTAATTGGTCTGATTTTGCTGCAACAGGGCAAAGGCGCTGAAGCAGGTGCCTCTTTCGGTGCAGGCGCTTCCCAGACTGTTTTCGGTAGTACGGGTAGTGGTAACTTTCTGTCTCGTATGACGGGTATTGTTGCTGCAGGCATTTTTGTAACAAGCTTTATCTTAGCTATCTATGCTAAAGAGAAAGCAGAATCTATTGGTGACGCGGGAATCCCAGCAGCTACGGTTGTTGAGAGTCAAGCCCCTGCGCTACCTGCTGAGCCTCAGCTTCCTGCTTTGGAAGAGGAAGGAAAGGTTGTAGCGCCTGTTGAGTCAGATATTCCAAAAGCTGACTAATGGGTCGTAAAGGTTTGATGCCCAAGTGGTGGAATTGGTAGACACGCTACCTTGAGGGGGTAGTGGCCGTCAGGCCGTGCCGGTTCAAGTCCGGCCTTGGGCACCATTAATCTTGATTAAGGTCGCTGGTACATATACAATTTGCACCAGTTTTGATGCGGGGTGGAGCAGCTTGGTAGCTCGTCGGGCTCATAACCCGAAGGTCGTTGGTTCAAATCCAGCCCCCGCTACCAACCTTATTTAGCGTAAGGCCCCTTTTTAGGGGCTTTTTCGTCAGTGAATTACAGTATAAGAATATCTATACTGTAGGTCGGGAATGGGTCATTAGACCCATTTTTTGTTTGTGAAATTTGTAAATGCTTTAGTTAACTTATTGAAATATAAGAAATAAGCGTTTAAGTGTTAGTACGGGTGGGTTGTTCGTGTCAGCGAAAATGAAACTGTTACAAGAGTTAATTGAACCGTCAGTAATTGCGTTGGGGGTTGAGCTCTGGGGTATTGAGTTTCTCTCACAGGGAAAACACAGCACCTTAAGGGTGTACATTGATTCTGAAAATGGCATTAGCGTAGATGACTGCGCAAAGGTAAGTCATCAGATCAGTGGAATTATGGATGTTGAAGATCCGATAGCAGGAAATTATACCTTAGAGGTATCGTCGCCTGGTGTGGATCGTCCGTTATTTACTTTAGAACAGTTTGCGGCCTATGCCGGTTCTCATATCCAGCTGCGTTTGCGCATAGCATATGAAGGGCGTCGTAAGTTCAAAGGTATTTTAAATGGTATTGAAGGCGACGACATACTTGTCGTTGTTGATGATGAAGAATATATGCTGCCGATTGAGTATATCGATCGGGCAAACATTATCCCTCAGTTCTAAATATAGAATTGGGGTCTTGGGTGAGGCAGAGGCATGAATAAAGAGATTCTGTTGGTAGCAGAAGCAGTTTCTAACGAAAAAGAAGTTCCGAAAGAAGTTATTTTCGAAGCTATCGAAGTTGCATTGGCAACGGCGACAAAAAAACGTTATGACGAAGAAGCTGATATTCGCGTAGTAATTGATCGCGCAACAGGCGATTACGAAACATTCCGTCGTTGGTTAGTTGTAACCAACGAGGTTGTACCTGCACTAGGTACAGAGTTAACAATGCAGGAAGCTGAAGAGATTGATACAGCGCTGCAGCCAGGTGATATCCACGAAGAGCAGGTTGAATCTGTTAAGTTTGGTCGTATTGCGGCACAAACGGCTAAACAAGTTATCGTACAGAAAGTACGTGAAGCTGAAAGAGCAAAAGTGGTTGAACTCTATCGTGATCGCCAAGGTGAGTTGATCTCGGGCAGTGTCAAAAAAGTTACACGCGATAATATTATAGTGGACTTAGGTAACAACGCTGAAGCGTTGTTACCACGTGACCAGTTGATTCAGCGTGAAACGTTCCGCATGGGTGATCGTGTTCGTGCTGTTTTACTTGAAGTTCGCTCTGAAGGTCGCGGGCCTCAGTTAATTATGAGCCGTGCGTGCAACGAGATGTTGATTGAGTTGTTTCGTATTGAAGTGCCTGAAATTTCGGAAGAGGTTATCGAGATTCGAGCCGCTTCCCGTGATTTAGGTTCTCGTGCGAAAATTGCTGTAAAAACAAATGATGGCCGTATCGATCCGGTTGGTGCTTGTGTTGGTATGCGAGGTTCTCGTGTGCAAGCTGTATCAAATGAATTGAACGGTGAGCGTGTTGATATTGTGTTGTGGGATGATAATCCTGCACAGTTAGTGATTAACGCAATGGCGCCTGCTGAAGTTGCATCGATTGTCCTAGATGAAGAAACTCATTCTATGGATGTTGCTGTTGCAAGTGAAAATCTTGCTATGGCTATTGGCCGTAACGGACAAAATGTACGTTTGGCATCTGAGCTAACGGGCTGGGAACTTAACGTCATGACTGAAGAGGATGCACAGAATAAGCATCAATCTGAAGTTGGTTCTGTCATTGGTCAGTTTGTTGATCATCTTGATGTGGACGAAGACGTTGCAGAAGTATTAGTTGGCGAAGGCTTCACTACACTGGAAGAGGTTGCTTATGTTCCAGTTGATGAGATGCTTGAAATTGATGGATTCGATGAAGATATCGTCAATGAGCTGCGAAAACGTGCTAAAGACGCACTGCTTAACTTGGCGATAGCCAATGAAGAGCAACTGGATAAAGCAGAACCCGCTGCAGATCTTCTTGAGATGGAGGGAATGGATAAGCATTTAGCTTTCATTCTTGCTGCTCAAGGCATCATTACGATGGAAGATTTGGCGGAACAATCTATTGATGATTTGATAGATATCGAAGACCTGGACGAAGAACGAGCCGCATCGTTAATCATGACTGCTCGTGCTCCATGGTTTGCAGAAGAAGAGTAAGGTTAACGGAAGAGGAGCCCCTTAATAATGGCCGAAGTAACAGTAAAGCAACTCGCCGAAATGGTTGGTGTTTCCGTTGATCGTTTGCTCGAGCAAATGAAGGAAGCAGGTATATCTGGTAAGAATGTTGGCGCTGAAGTATCTGAATCAGAGCGTCAAACATTGCTGAATCATCTTAAGCGTAGTCACGGTGAAGATGCAGCAGATGGTGAACCAAAGAAAATCACTTTAAAGCGTAAAACTACATCTCAGCTTAAAGTGTCAGGTTCATCAGGTAAGAAGAAAACAGTTAATGTAGAAGTACGTAAAAAGCGTACCTATGTTAAACGCTCAGAAGTTGAAGGTGGTGATGAGCCAACTGAAACAGTTGACGAAGCTGCATTAGAAGCTCAGAAAGCTGAAGAATTGCGTTTAGAAGAAGAGCGTAAGCAGCAGGAAGCGAAAGAACAAGCTGCACGCGAAGCGGCTGAAGCAGAAGCTGCTAAAGAACGTGAAACTAAGCAAGAGCAGAGCCGAGAGCAAGAAGAAGTTGATGTTCAGCGTAAGCAGAAAGAAGCTGAAGAAGCGGCTCGTTTAAAACGTGAAGAGGAAGAAGAAGCTCGCCGTCGTAAGGCTGAAGCTGAAGCTGAAGCACGCTTTAAAGCACAAGAACAAGCTAAGAAGAAAGAGCCAGCGTCACAAGATAATCGTCGCGGTAAAGGCAAAAATAACCGTGGTGATAATCGTAACGATAACCGTCGTGGCGGGAAAATTAGCCGTAATCGCGGTAAAAATGGTCGTCCTCTTTCTAACAAGCCAAACGAACATGGCTTTAAAGAACCAACAACTCAGCAAGTCATTGATGTAACTGTTCCTGAAAGTATTACTGTTGCAGAATTAGCGAAGAAAATGAACGTTAAAGCTGCAGAAGTGATCAAGGTTATGTTTGGTATGGGCGCTATGGCGACTATTAACCAAGTGATTGACCAAGAAACAGGTATGCTTGTTGTAGAAGAGATGGGTCATACGCCAATCGCACTTCAAGAGAATGCGGTTGAAGAAGCGTTGATGGAAAGTATTCAAGCAATGCAGGGTGAGCAGGAAAGTCGCGCACCGGTTGTTACTGTTATGGGTCACGTTGACCATGGTAAAACATCATTGTTGGACTATATACGTTCATCACGTGTAGCTTCCGGTGAGTCCGGCGGTATTACGCAGCACATTGGTGCTTATCATGTAGAAACAGATAATGGCATGGTTACTTTCTTAGATACACCGGGACATGCTGCTTTTACAGCGATGCGTGCGCGTGGTGCTTCTGTAACTGATATCGTTATTCTTGTTGTGGCTGCTGATGATGGTGTAATGCCTCAGACTGAAGAAGCGGTACAGCATGCTAAAGCTGCGGGTGTACCACTCGTTGTTGCGGTCAATAAAATTGATAAAGAGCAAGCTGATCCTGATCGTGTTAAGAATGAACTTGCAGCACTGGATGTTATCCCTGAAGAGTGGGGTGGTGAAAATCAGTTTGTAAGTGTATCGGCTAAAACAGGCCAAGGTATTGATGAATTATTAGATGCAGTGTTACTGCAATCTGAAATTCTTGAACTAACTGCAGTGCCTAAGGCTCCAGCTCAAGGTGTAGTTGTTGAGTCCCGTCTTGATAAAGGCCGTGGTCCAGTTGCAACGGTACTGATCCAAAACGGAACCTTGGAAAAAGGTGATATCGTTCTTGCCGGTCTACATTATGGTCGTATTCGTGCGATGCTGGATGAAAATGGTAAGCCTATTCATGGTGCAGGTCCTGCTATCCCGGTTGAGATTCAAGGCCTAGATGGTACGCCTAATGCTGGTGATGAATTCACTGTTGTTAGCAGCGAGAAGAAAGCGCGTGAGATTGCACTGTTCCGTCAAGGTAAATACCGTGATGTGAAATTGGCCCGCCAGCAGAAATCTAAACTAGAAAACTTGTTTGCTAACATGCAAGCCGGTGATGTTAAAACTTTCAATATTGTCCTTAAAACAGACGTACGTGGTTCATTGGAAGCGCTAACTCACGCATTGGAAGATCTATCTACCGATGAAGTAAAAGTGAATATCGTTTCTGGCGGTGTTGGTGGTATTGCTGAGACTGATGCTAACCTTGCGGTTACAGCATCTGCATTGATGGTTGGTTTCAACGTCCGTGCTGATCAGCAGGCTCGTCAGGTAATGGAACGTGAAGGCATCGAACTTCGTTACTACAGCGTAATCTACGATATTATTGATGACGTTAAGCAGGCGATGGGCGGTCTTCTTTCTCCTGAATACCGTGAAGAGATCGTTGGTATTGCTGAAGTACGTGATGTATTTAAAGCACCTAAGATTGGTCTTGTGGCTGGTTGTATGGTTACTGAAGGTACAGTTTTCCGTAACAAGCGTATTCGTGTACTGCGTGACAACGTGGTTATCTATGAGGGCGAATTAGAATCTCTACGTCGCTTTAAAGATAACGTAAACGAAGTTCGTCAGGGTATGGAATGTGGTATCGGCGTTAAGAACTATAACGACGTTAAAGTAGGAGACCAGATTGAGGTCTTCGACACAGTCGAAGTTCAACGTACACTTTAAGGTAATAGATAACCTTTATGGCACGCGATTATAGTCGTACATCAAGGATTGCGGACCAGCTCCAACGTGAGCTGGCCCAGCTTATCCAGTTAGAAATTAAAGATCCTCGTCTTGGTATGGTGACAGTAAGCTATGCCAAGGTGAGTAAAGATCTTGGCTACGCTGATGTTTACATCACTGTTTTACCGCTTAATGGTAAAGATGAAGATGAAGCAATAGTTGATTCACTAAAAGTGCTTAATAATGCGGCCGGTTTCCTAAGAGGGGCGCTGGCTAAACAAGTTAAGTTACGAGTGATGCCGCAGTTGCGTTTCCATTTCGATGAAACTATCGAACGTGGTCGTCACTTGCATCATCTGATTGAGGCCGCAGTGCGCCAAGAAAATCAGAATTCAAATAACGACACCGACGGAGAGTAATGCGTGGGTCGTCGTAGAAACCGAGGCCGGGCGGTCGACGGTGTATTTCTGTTAAATAAACCGCCAGGTATCTCTTCTAATTTTGCTCTTCAACAAGTGCGTCGTCTTTATGGTGCCGCTAAAGGTGGGCATACAGGCGCGCTAGATCCTCTGGCAACCGGTATGCTTCCTATCTGTTTAGGTGAAGCGACAAAGTTTTCACAGCATCTGTTAGATTCAGATAAACGCTACATAACCACCGCAAAGCTAGGGATAAGAACAGACTCTAGTGATGCTGATGGCGTGGTTGTTGAAGAAAAACCTGTACCAGAAAATCTAACCGAAGCACAGATTGAGCAGTTTCTCGTCGAGCATTTTAGCGGCGAAATAGAACAAGTGCCGTCCATGTTTTCTGCGCTAAAGCATCAAGGCCAGCCTTTATATAAACTGGCACGCCAAGGGATCAAGATAGAAGTTAAGCCGCGTAAGGTCATTATCCACGAGATAAAAATGACGGCCTTTCGAGGTGATGAAATTGATCTTGAAGTGTATTGCTCAAAAGGGACTTACATCCGTTCAATTGTCGAAGATCTAGGCCACCTTATAGGCTGTGGAGCCCATGTAAAAATGCTGCATCGAAAAGATGTCGGCGCATTTACAGCGGACCAGATGATGACATTGGATGAGCTGCGTCAAAATGTACCGGAAAATGCCGATGAAGAGGCCCTAAAGGGCATACAATTTGAGCTAGATAAGCTATTATTGCCAGCGTGGGCAGCAGTGGCTGATTTGCCAGCGGTGCAACTTGATCCCTCCCAGTCGAAACTTTTGCTTCATGGTCATCATGTGTTATCGAATGAAGCACAAAAATATGAGACGGGTGGTTTGGTGCGTTTATTTGCATCTGCAACTGAGGTAGATCCTGAGCGTTTTTTGGGTGTTGCTGAGGTTAGCGATGAAGGAGCATTTAAGCCTAAACGGCTTATTTGTACTGAAAACGACCAATAGTACTAATTAAATAGAATTTTTTAGGTGTCTAAAGAGGCCTAAATAATGTGGCGTTGTACTGAAAATATGCTCGGTGCATCGTTTCTTTCAAATCCAGCGGCTAAATAACAGCCGTGTGCATATTTTTTTAGGAGAATGAAAATGGCATTAACTGCTGAAAATAAAGCGGCAATCGTTGCAGATTTCGCTCGCGCTGAAGGCGATACTGGTTCCCCAGAAGTTCAGGTAGCTTTGCTAACTGCTAACATCGAAGGCTTACAGGGTCACTTCAAAGTGAACAAGCATGACCATCACTCTCGTCGCGGTCTAATCCGCATGGTAAACCAGCGTCGTAAATTGCTGGATTACTTGAAAGGTAAAGATGCAGATCGTTACCTAGAGTTGATCAAGCGTCTTGGTCTACGTCGCTAAGTTAGTGTAAGTTTCTCAGGGCCATACATTGTATGGCCCTGATTTTATCTGAGGCAGTAAAGTAGTTAACAATTTCATCCCGCCTGTACTTCAATACACTTTTGGTTTTTATATAAAGAGTTTATTGAAGTACTGGCACTACTTAGGTATGGATGTTAACTCGCTGCGGCCTCATCCAATTTTAAGGAAATTATTGTGTTTCAAGTAACTACTAAAACATTTCAGTTTGGTGGTCAGGAAGTAACTATCGAAACTGGTCGCGTTGCGCGTCAGGCGACAGGTGCTGTTCTGGTCAAAATGGGCGGTAACGAAGTACTTTGTACGGTTGTTGGTGCTAAAGAAGAAAAACCAGGTCAAGGTTTCTTCCCTCTATCTGTTCACTACCAAGAGAAATACTACTCTGTTGGTCGTATTCCGGGTGGCTTCTTTAAGCGTGAAGCGCGTCCATCTGAGAAAGAGACTTTAACATCACGTCTAATCGACCGTCCAATTCGTCCATTGTTCCCGAAAGGCTACATGAACGAAGTACAGGTTGTTTGTACGGTTATGTCTGCAGATAAAAAGAATGATCCTGATATCGCTGCAATGATTGGTACATCCGCTGCACTTGCGATCTCTGGTATTCCATTCCAAGGTCCAATCGGTGCTGCACGTGTAGGCTTCACTGAGCAAGATGGTTATATTCTTAACCCAAGCTATGAGCAGCTTGCTACGTCTGAACTAGACATGGTAGTTGCGGGTACGGCTGACGCAGTATTGATGGTTGAGTCCCAAGCACAAGAGCTTTCAGAAGATGAGATGCTAGGTGCTGTTCTTTTTGCTCATCAAGAGATGCAAGCGGTTGTTACGGCGATTAACGAGCTATCTGCTGAAGCAGGTAAAGAAGCTTGGGTATGGACGCCGAAAGAAAAAGACGAGGAGCTTGTTGCTAAAGTACGTGCTGAAGTGGCTGAAGGTATTGCAGCTGCGTACCAAGTTGCAGACAAAATGCAGCGTCAAAACGCATTAGCTGAACTTCGCGCTAAAGCGGTTGAAGCGCTTTGTGGTGAAGAAGAAGGTCAGCCTTCTGCAAGCGATGTGTCTAGCATTGTTAGCTCACTTGAAAAAGAGATCGTACGTGCGCGCATCGTAAGTGGCGAGCCACGTATTGATGGTCGTGATAATAAAACTGTTCGTGCTATTGATGTACAGATCGATGTACTACAAGGTACTCATGGTTCTTCATTGTTCACACGTGGCGAAACGCAGTCTATTGTTACATGTACTTTAGGTACTGCACGTGATCAGCAGATCATCGATGCAATCGAAGGCGAGCGTAAAGACCCGTTCATGTTGCACTACAATTTCCCTCCATACTCTGTAGGTGAATGTGGTCGTATGATGGGTGCTGGTCGTCGTGAAATCGGTCATGGTCGTCTAGCCCGTCGTGGTGTTGCTGCGGTTCTACCAACACAAGAAGAGTTCCCATACACAATCCGTATCGTATCTGAGATCACTGAATCAAACGGTTCAAGCTCTATGGCATCGGTATGTGGTGCATCTCTATCTATGATGGATGCGGGTGTTCCTCTTAAGGCACCAGTTGCGGGTATCGCAATGGGTCTTGTTAAAGAAGAGAACGGCTTTGCTGTCCTAACTGATATTCTAGGTGATGAAGATCACTTAGGTGACATGGACTTTAAAGTGGCAGGTACTGAAACCGGTATTACTGCACTTCAGATGGATATCAAAATTACAGGTATCACTGAAGAGATCATGGATATAGCGCTTGAACAGGCATATGAAGCACGTGTTCATATCCTTAAAGAGATGGCTAAAGTTATCGGTTACGCTCGTCCAGAGCTTCCAGATAATGCACCAGCGTTGACTCAGCTTAAGATCAACCCTGAGAAGATCCGTGATGTTATCGGTAAAGGTGGTGCAACTATCCGTGCACTGACTGAAGAGACTGGCGCATCTATTGATATCGAAGATGATGGTACGGTCCGTGTTTATGCAGCTGATAAAGCAGCAGCAAAAGCCGCTACTGATAAGATCCTAGAGATCACTGCAGAAGCTGAGATCGGCAAAGTTTACGAAGGTAAAGTTGTTCGTATCGAAGACTTCGGTGCTTTCGTTAATATCTTACCAGGCAAAGATGGTCTAGTTCATATTTCTCAGATCGATAACAAACGTGTTGAGAAAGTAACAGATTACATCCAGATGGATCAGATGGTTAAGGTTAAAGTTCTGGACGTAGACCAGCGCGGCCGTATTAAACTATCTATGAAAGATCTAATTGCTGACAATGAAGTAAGCTAAGCATTGCTGCATAACACTTAGCTTCGGCTAAGATGGATTAAAAAACCGCCTTTGGTAACAATGGCGGTTTTTTTGTGCTGTTTTTTTACAAACAGTGGATAAGTAAAAGCGGGTTTGTTGATCATAGGTTTTAGGGGCTGATAACTTATCCCATAAATCTGTGGATAACTTCGTTAGTAGTCTGAGTGCTGATCGCTGGGAGCCACTAATAGTGAGGGGTGCCGAGAATTGGTTATATTTTTATCAGCGGTGGAAAACGCTTAAAATCTATCCATCATTTCGCCTAATGTTGCGATTGCTGTGATCTGTTCATTACTTTGCGTGTAATGGGCATAGCAGAGTCGGATATGGTGATTGAAGCGGTTATCTGCACAAAAAAGATTGCCTGGGGATATACCGATTCCTGCGGTTAACGCTTGTTGAAATAACTGATCACTGGCGACTCGCTCAGGTAGATTAAACCACTGTAAAATACCCCCTTGCGGTTTTATAAACATGGTTTCTTTGGGCCAAAAGCGCCTTACATCTTCTGTTAGCATATCAACACGTTCACTATAGATTCGGCTCACTTGCGCTAGGTGGCGACGGTAACGACGGCCAATGAGTAGTTCGCTAACAGCTTGCTGTGTAATGGCCGGACACGCGATATTTGTGACAAATTTATAGTAATTGATTTTGTCATAATAGCGTCCAGGAAGCACCCAGCCGAGTCGTATGTCTACATCGATGGTTTTTGAAAAAGAGCCGCAGTGGAGCACTCTTTGCTCCGTATCTAAAGCTTTTAATGGGGTTGGGCGTTGCTGGTTATAGCTGAGTTCTGCAAAAACATCATCTTCAATTAAGGCTATATCCCAGCGATTAGCTAGATCTATAAGCCGTTTGCGGGTCGATAAATCTAAGTTGAAACCGAGTGGGTTATTGAAGCTTGGATTAGTGAGCACGGCTTTAATCGGCCAGCGTTCTAGTGCACTTTCTAAAGCATCTAGGTTAGTACCTTGTATTGGGTCGGAGGGAAGCTCGATCACCTTTAAGCCTAATGCCTCTATGCATTGCAGTGTCCCGTAGTAGCAAGGAGACTCGACGGCAATGGTATCCCCTGCTTCGGCAACAGCACGTAGGCAGAGTGAGACCGCTTCCTGCCCCCCTTGGGTGATGACAATATCTTCACTATTGCAGGCGATAGAAGTGGAATTAAGGTGGTCAGCTAGGGCTTTTCGGAGTCTTGGGTCACCGGGTGGCGTGCTGTAATGACTTCTGCGTCGGCTGCTCTCTAGTGCCCATCGACGAGCGGTTTTAGCAAGTTGTTGATAATACCAGCCAACTGTTGGCCAGCGTGAATCTGGATAAGCAGAACCAAGAGCTAGGTTTCCAGGTTGGTTGGCTGAGCCTAATACACTAAAGGCGGTTGCACCCATGGTGACTTTTCTTGGTTTCAGGGGAGGGCTGTTTTTTAGTTGTGCCGAAACAAAAAAGCCCTGTCTATCTTTTACTTGGAGTTGTTTTAGGTTTTCCAGCTCAGTTAGTGCTCGAATGATGGTGTTTTTACTTAATTGATATTGCTGGCTGAGTGCTCTTATTGAGGGTAGGCGGGAGCCTGGTGGAAGGTCACCTTGTTCTATACGTAATTGAAGTTTCTGCACTAAGTGTTCATATTTTTTCATGGGTACAGCTTACTTTAATTTATTGATAAATTCATATATTGCTTCTCTGTACCCTAAAAGGTCGATGTTTTGTGTCCCTTTTCTGCTTGGACTCTAGCCTCTACAGTGTGCTTTTTTGTAATAGATATGTGGGGATTAACCTAATGCTGAGTCGGCAGCAAAAATTAACATTAGTACCTTGGGCTTTTGTCGGTATTTGGAGCACAGGTTTTATCGGTGCTAAGTATGCTGTGCCTTATATGGAGCCGTTTAGTGTTTTATTTTTGCGTATGTTTCTCACCTTGATCGTCTTTGCAGCTCTTATGTTTTGGCGCAAGCCTCAATGGTGTTCTCCTAAGCAAGCGGGTCACCAGATGGTGGTTGGGTTGTTGGTACATGCCTGTTATTTAGGTGGTGTTTTTGTTGCTATTGATTGGGCGCTACCGGCGGGTATTACTTCATTAATTATGGGGGTTCAGCCTCTATTGACTGCGTTAATTGGTTGGTTGTGGATAAGTGAGCGCTTACATAAAGCTCAGTGGTTAGGCCTGGTGCTTGGCTTTTTGGGTGTGTTGCTCGTGGTGAGTCAGAACGGCGCTCAAAATTCTGATGCTGCCGGTTGGGATGCATGGACCGCGGCGATTGTTGCTTTGTTGGCGATCTCTATTGGTACGCTCTATCAGAAACGTTTTGGCGGCGGTGTAGACTTGATGGTTGGCGCTTTCTATCAATATTTAGTGACAGCTATTGTGATGGCATTGCTGGCTTGGCAGTTTGATTCGGGTGAGGTGATTTGGAGTTGGCCCTTATTAGGTGCTGTTTTATGGATGGTGTTAGCTTTATCTGTGACAGCTATTTTACTGTTTCTTGTCATGATCCGTGAGGGGGAAGCGAGTAAGGTTGTTAGTTACTTTTATTTAGTGCCGCCATTGACTGCACTGGAAGCTTGGCTTCTTTTTGATGAAACACTGAATATTTATGCGCTATGCGGTATAGGCGTTACTGTAGCGGGTGTCTATCTGGCGGTTAAGCGTAGGGTATAGATTAAAACAGGCTAGTGTTTGCTAGCCTGTGGATAGCTTACATCTTGTGAGTTAGACGGATCAGCTTGAAGTTACCATTAGACATAATACATTCAGCTTGATGGAAGTATTTGAGGGCTTTGCGTTCTAATGGGATATGCATATTTGTAACAAAACAAGCAATACCTTGTTCATTGAGGTGATCATGGGCAGCTTTAAGAAAGCGATCGGTCAAGTCGCCATCCACGGCAAAGCCTGCGTGGAAGGGCGGATTGCAGACAATTAGATCAAACTTTTCACTAATGCCTTGTGCACAGTTAGCGGCGATGACCTTCGCATTGATGGGGTAGCGGGCAAAGTTACGTTCACAAGCAATAATAGCTGCAGCGTTGTTGTCTGTGGCCGTTACGGGGATGTCTAAGTGTGTCAGGTTGAGGGATAAGTAACCATAACCGCAGCCGAGATCTAGCGCACTTTTAGGAGGTTCAGGTAGGGTCATCAAAAAGCTATCTAAATGTTCTATTAGGTAAGCGCTGCCTTTATCTATTTTATCCCAGCCAAAGATCCCCGGTTTGCTCTGGTACTCAAATCTATCATCGGTACAACCTGTGCGCAGTTGGTGATAGTTTTTATCATCTAGGATGTCGTCGCTGTGTTCGTTGGTTTTTATGAGTTGGGCGAGCCATGTGTCTTTGTCTTTTTTACTGTTTTCACCCATACCAAAAAGCTTTTTAGCTTTTGTGAAATAGGTTTTTATGCCTTCGTTTTTATTACCGGCAAGAATTAGTTCGCCACCAACTTTTAGGCAGCGATAGGCTTCATTAATCAGGTGGTGGGCAACTAGTTTCTCTTTAGATACTCTATAAATGACACGCTCCAAGCTATTATCTTCAATAATGGAGAGATCATAGTCGGAGAAAAATGTTGTCCACCCTTGTCGCTGTAATTGAGCTTGAAGGTCTAAGCGATTAGTAATGCAGGTGACAGCATCGTTAGGCTGAAGGTTGGCGGCAAGTAAATTTTCATCCGCTAGCCACAGACTTTTTGTTTTTGCGCTCTTAATATAGGGAGCAAGTAGAGGAAACGCTGAATCACTCATCGGATGCTGTTGATCTCTTCGTCAGTTAAAAAGCGATATTCACCAAGCTCTAGTTCTTCATCAAGTTCAATTTGGCCTATTTTAGCTCTATGTAACTCTTCTACTTTGTTACCAATAGCAGCAAACATGCGCTTAACTTGATGATAGCGCCCCTCAGTTAAAATGACTTCGGCTTCGTGGCTACTAACAATGGTTAATTCTGCTGGTTTAGTGCGAACTTTGTCATTGATAAGAG
Organism: Neptuniibacter sp. 2_MG-2023; assembly: GCF_030547495.1. Lineage (NCBI taxonomy): Bacteria > Pseudomonadati > Pseudomonadota > Gammaproteobacteria > Oceanospirillales > Oceanospirillaceae > Neptuniibacter > Neptuniibacter sp. 2_MG-2023. The sequence continues at coordinate 25,851 of NZ_JAUOQC010000016.1, forward strand.
TCAGCCCTTTCGCAAACTTTTCTATCGCATCCTCAGGGATAGGGTCAGCAGTGATTACTTGATAGAGCTTGCCGGTTTTATGTTTCGGTGAGGTGATTCTATGTGCCCATTGGCCATCGGTTGTAATAAGCACAAGTCCCGTGGTATCTACATCTAGTCGGCCACATATTGTAAGTTCATTCGCTCTTGGTAGATCGATAAAACTTAAAACGCTAGGGTGTGTACCGTCATCATTGGAGCAGACGCAGCCTATAGGTTTATTCAACATCAGGTATTTTTCCCCTGGTGCTTCTAGTGGATAGCCACTGAGGTATACCTCATCTTCAATCTCATCTATATGTAAGGCTGGATTGGATACCTCTTCGCCATTGAGTGTGACTTCGCCTGTTTTAAGAAAGCGGCGAACCTCTTTACGAGAAAAACCAGAAGACTGAGAAAGGTATTTATCTAGGCGCATGTAAGTACTTTTTTAGTAACTCGGTGAGTGAAGAATGGAATAAAGCAGCTATTATATCTGAAGGAGCTTATCCCCTACAGCCTGCGGCGTTTTTTACCTGCGCATTTTAGGCTAATATACGCGCCTTAACCGTGGAGCCTGCTTGTGAAATTGTTTGTAGATAACCTTACCAATGTGGATTTTTCCTATTTGCACCCTCAAAGAGGGTTATTGGGAGAGTCGTGGCTTGTTCAGCTGGAACTTGATGGCAGCTTGAATGATCAAGGGATGATTTGTGATTTTGGTATTGTTAAAAAAGAAGTTAAAAAGTGGTTCGATCTTTGGATTGATCATGCGTTGGTTGTGCCAACGGGGTTGCCAGAGTTGGTGTATAGGGTTGATGCCGGTTATACCGCGGTTGAGTGGGCTTATCCTAATGGCGAACGCTTTTCTTGTCGCTCGCCTGAAGCGGCTATCTGTTTAGTGGATATGGCTGAGATTAACGAAGCTACACTGGCTGATTGGTGTCAGGGAAAATTGCTTGAGTTGTTTCCCGGCGAAGTTAAGGGTTTAACCATTCGCTTTGTACCGGAAAAAATTGATGGGGCTTTTTATCATTACAGTCATGGCTTGCAGAAGCATGATGGTAATTGTCAGCGCATTGCTCATGGCCATCGTTCTAAAATTGAGTTGTTCATCAATGGACAGCGGGATAGATCTTTAGAAGCGGAGTGGGCGGAGCGGTTTAAGGATATATACATAGGCTCAGCGTCCCATGTAACATCCCAAAGTGATGATGAGCATAACTATGCTTACCAAGCCCCACAGGGCCGGTTTGAAATTAGTTTGCCTGCTCGGGTTTGTTACATAATCGATACGGATTCTACGGTGGAATTGATTGCCTCCCATTTGGCTAAGCAAATCAAGTTAAGTTACCCCAATGACCGGGTCATGGTTAAAGCGTATGAAGGGGTTGGTAAGGGAGCAATCGCAGAGGCGTAGTTATTGCCTGTTAGTGTGAATTAAAGAAAAAAACCGCAGAAAACTGCGGTTTTTTTATGTAAGGGAGGGGCGTTAATTAACCCCTCTTATCGCTATTAGCTACGTTCAACGGCTAATGCTGTACCCATACCGCCACCAATACAGAGTGTCGCTAGGCCTTTCTTAGCATCGCGTCGAGCCATCTCATGTAGAAGGCTTACGAATATACGACAACCTGAGGCACCAATAGGGTGACCCATAGCGATTGCGCCGCCGTTAACGTTGACCTTGTCAGTATCCCAGCCTAGGTCTTTATTTACAGACATGGCTTGAGCAGCAAAGGCTTCGTTTGCTTCAATTAGGTCAAGGTCGTCAACGCTCCAGCCTGCTTTAGCAAGGGCTTTCTGAGTCGCGCAGATTGGGCCTGTGCCCATGATTGCGGGATCAACACCTGCAGAGGCATAGGCTTTGACAGTCGCAAGAACAGGAAGACCTAATTCAGCCGCTTTCTCCGCTGAACATACGATCACAGCCGCAGCACCATCATTAATTGTTGAGGAGTTACCCGCTGTTACTGTGCCATCTTTTTTGAAGGCAGGGCGTAGTTTAGCCAGTGCTTCGGGTGTGCAGCCAAAACGTGGCTGTTCATCCGTATCAAATACGATAGGGTCGCCTTTACGTTGTGGAATCGTTACAGGGATGATTTCATCCTTAAAACGACCAGCTGTTACTGCAGCTTCTGCTTTGTTTTGAGATGCTGATGCGAAGGCGTCTTGCTCTTCGCGAGTAAAGCCATATTTATCTACGATGTTTTCAGTCGTGATACCCATATGGTAATCGTTGAAAGCATCCCATAGGCCATCCTTAATCATGGAGTCGATCATTTTCCAGTCGCCCATGCGAGCACCATTACGGGAATTTGGTAGGACATGAGGGGCTACACTCATGTTTTCCTGACCACCCGCAATGATAAGTTCTGCATCACCGCAACGAATGGCTTGTGTTGCCATCTGAATGGCTTTTAGACCAGAACCACATACTTTGTTGATCGTAAGTGCTGATACCTCATTTGACAATCCTGCATTTAGGGTTGCCTGGCGTGCTGGATTTTGACCGCAGCCTGCCGTTAAAACCTGGCCTAGAATAACTTCATCTACTTGATTTGGGTCTAAGTTGATTTTCTCAAGTAAACCTTTGATTACAGTTGCACCTAGATCAGATGCAGCGATTTTAGAAAGTGAACCACCAAAAGTACCAACTGCGGTACGGCCCGCAGCAACAATTACAACGTCACGCATTCGAAATGCCTCTTAGCTTAGCTATGTACAAAATTCATTCACGATGATCATAAGCCATATAGATGACTTGATTGTTTCAGGTGAAAAGCGGCATTTATACAAAAACCTTTATATGTCATTCCATCTTGCATGACTGGTTTAAAAACCGTTTTTCTATGCAGCAATACTATTCATATAGTTTTTATTGCATTGCAGGAACTCATCGTTCTTGCAGTCTGCGCGACCAGAGCCCTGCTTGTCAAGCCACGAAAGTAGGGGGCTTATAAGACTTACGTTGATGATTAGATATTTTGCGCTGCAAAATAAAAGCGGGAAGGATAGAGTTAAGAAATATGAAAACTAAGCTAATTCAGCGGGTTCCGAGCGAGGTTTCCTCGCTCGGGATGTGATTTATAGATCGATTTGAAGGTTATCAATAAGACGAGCTGCCCCTATATAAGCTGCAGCTAAAATAACAATTTGATGATCTGTGTCGGTTGCTGGTTGTAAATCACTTCGGCGGCAGATCTTATAATAATCTCTTTTAAAACCAGCAGCTTCTAGAGTAGCTTGAGCTTGCTCTTCGATTTCGTTAAAGGCTTTATTGCCACTCACAATCGCTGTCTTAGCTGTTTGCAGTGTTTGGTTAAGTAGAGGGGCAATCTCAAGTTCTGATGGTGTTAGATAGCCGTTACGGGAACTTAAAGCGAGTCCCTTATCATCACGAGCAATGGGGGCGCCTTGGATCTCAACAGGCAGACTGAGATCTTCGGTCATTCGACGAATGACCATCAATTGTTGAAAATCTTTTTCGCCAAAGATAGCAACATCAGGCTGTACCATGCCGAAAAGCTTACAAACAACCGTAGCGACGCCACGGAAATGTCCGGGGCGTGTTATGCCACAGTACATGTCTGAGATAACAGGTACTTCAACTTGGGTCTGGGCTTCTCGACCGTGGGGATAGACCTCTGCATCTGTAGGTGCAAATAGGTAATCACAACCTCGGGAGGATAGCTTTTCCTGATCCTGCTTAAGTGTCCTAGGATAGCTGTCTAAATCTTCACCTGCGCCAAATTGTAGCGGATTAACGAAAATAGAGGAGACAACAATATCGCTAGTGGACTTTGCTTGGTCTATTAGTTGTAGATGACCTTCATGTAGGTTGCCCATAGTAGGAACAAAACCTATGCGCCGACCTTGCAAACGCTCCTGTTTGAGAGCAGCTCGTAATTCGGCAATCGAGTGTATAGTTTGCATGCTTATTCGAATCCGTGTTCCTGTGCGGGGAAAGTGCCATCTTTAACCTCTTTAATATAGAGGGATATAGCAGCTTCAATACTGTCGGCATTTTGCATAAAGTTTTTAACAAACTTAGGGCTTCGGCCGGGTGTGAGGCCTAGCATATCGTGCATAACCAATACCTGTGCATCGGTATCTGACCCAGCACCGATACCAATAACAGGAATATCGAGCGCTAAAGTGATCTCTTCTGCTAAAAGTGAAGGTACGCACTCTAATAAGATAATGCTTGCGCCTGCATCTTGTAATAAGACGGCATCATTCAGCATCTGCTTGGCGCTTTCTGTATCGCGCCCTTGAACGCGATAGCCGCCGAGCTTGTTTACGGTTTGTGGTGTTAGGCCTAAATGAGCGCAGACGGGAATACCACGTTCTGCCAGCATAGATACTGTATCAGAAAGCCATGCGCCACCTTCTAGCTTCACCATGTTTGCACCGGCTTGCATAAGTGCCGCGGAACTGTCCATCGCCTGTTCAGGTGTTGAATAGCTCATAAACGGGAGGTCAGCCATGATTAAACTACCCTGATTGCCTCGGGCAACCGACTGGGTGTGATAAGCCATCTCTTCAACGGTCACAGGGAGCGTGCTGTCGTTTCCCTGAAGTACCATACCTAAAGAGTCGCCTACCAGAATGACTTCGGTACCAGCAGAACTGATCAGGTGAGAGAAACAAGCATCGTAGGCAGTTAGAACTGCGAACTTCTCGCCGGCCTTTTTCATTGATGACAACGTGTGCAGAGTTATTTTGCTCATGGAATTAGCTTCCTAATATTACGCGTTGGCGCGATTATACCTATATCTTTAGCAGGCTGCCCATAGGACATGCTGTTAATAGTTCAGATAAAGGTAAGCCTTTTGGCATAGAAAGGTGCGGATTAATTTCCGCTAAGGGGTATAGAACAAAGCTACGTTCATACATATAGGGATGGGGAATACTAAGGCGCTCGGTTTCTATGATCTGATGACCGTAGAGCAAGATATCAAGATCGAGTGTTCTTGGGCCCCAATGCCTCTCCCTGATGCGTTGGTGCTTCTGTTCTAAAAGCTGTAGCTGATCTAGTAAAGCTTCAGGGGAGAGCTCTGTTTCTATCTCTGCTACTGCATTAATAAAGTCTGGCTGGTCTTGTGGGCCGACGGGTGTTGAGGCGTATAAAGACGATGCGTTAATTAGTTCGCACTTGTCTAGTAATGCTAGCTCGTTTAACGCACTTGATACTTGCTGTATTGGGTCGTCTAAATTACTACCTAAACCAATAAAACAACGGAATTTAACTTTCATTGCCTGAGCGTTCTTTTTTTGGTTTATATGTTTTTTTTCGGCGTGTACGGCGAGGCTTATCTATTTTATCTAAGCCATTTAGCATTTCGTCTTGTGCTTCGCTATTCACATTTTGGAAATCAGTCCACCACTGGCTTAACCCATCAAGTTGTTCGCCACTGCTTTCTCGTAGGAGTAGTAGGTCGTAGGCGGCTCTGAATCTTGGCATTTCCATTAGACGATGAGCGCGATGACCTTGACGGCGAGGCAAGCGCAACTGCATCTCCCAGATCTCTCGGATTGGAGTCGAAAAACGGCGAGGAATGGCTGTAGAACGCACCTGTTCCGCAATGACCTGATTCGCTGCTTCATGCAAAGCGGGCAGTGGAGGCATTTTTTTCTCACGCATTAGCTTTTGCATACGTTTCTGTGTGGGATACCAGAGGATAGCTGCGAACAGAAAAGCAGGGGTTACACTTTTTCTTTGTGCTAAGCGTCGGTCTGTATTTTTTAATGCATTCTCAATAAGCCTTTCCATAGGAACATCTAATTGAGGATCGTTCAGTAAGTCTTGGACTTGAGAGAAAAGAGGTTCAAATAGCTCAAGGCGTCGAAGTTGCTGGTAGGATTTGAGTGCGTGCCCAGACTGAAATAATTTTAATGTTTCATCAAATAAACGAGCGGGAGCTATACGCTTTAGCATGGGCGCTAAAGGTCGGATAGGGCTTTCAGATGCTGGCTCAATCGTGAAATCAAGTTTAGCGGCAAAACGAGCGGCCCTTAGCATGCGGACAGGGTCTTCTTTATAGCGATCTTCTGGATCGCCGATCATGCGCAGCACACCTTTTTGTAAGTCTTCGAAGCCGTTGGTGAAATCGTATACGCAATGGTCTTTCGGACAGTAATATAAAGCATTAACTGTAAAGTCTCTGCGTAGGGCATCATCTTCTATAGTGCCATAAACATTATCACGCAGGATCATTCCGCTATCGCACTGTTCACCGGAGCCATCTTCTGGCTGGCTATCATGGCTCGCTCTAAAGGTTGCAACTTCTATTAAGTCACGGCCAAAACGGACATGAACAAGTTTAAAACGACGGCCAATCAGGCGACCGCGGCGGAATAGCTCAGCCGCTTCTTCTGGGTGAGCGTTAGTTGTAACGTCGAAGTCTTTAGGTTTTTTATTCAGTAATAAATCACGAATACAGCCCCCGACTAGTAAACCGTCATAGCCTGCATCTTGCAGGCGATAGGCTACTTTAAGAGCGTTGTCATCTAAAAGTCGACGGGGAATTTTATGCTCTTCTTCTGTTATCCGGTGCTTTTTAGCTTCGGTTATTATTGCAGAAGTCGGCATTGAGCCATCATCATTTTTTGTTTGTGGGTTGCCGCGGAATACTTTACCCAGCGCTTTGCTAATGGTTTTAAGCAATTTAGTGCCTATTTAATACAAATTTAATATCTAGTATGAGGGTTTGTAGGCTAGGTGTCTTAGAAGGATTTTAAGTGGTAATGATCCTTTTAGCCGTTCCCTTATAAAAAATCGGGTGCGCAATCATACCATTGATAGAGGGTATAATGGGAGTGCTAGCTGGTTTCAATTATTATTCGGAAAGAGGGGGATGGAATAGCTGACCGCATCTCAGGTAACAACTGCTATATATGTTTCTTAGCTTGTTGTTATTTTTTCTAAGAGCCTTCTAGATCGTTACAACTTCGCTACGATCAGCTTTACTAAACCTCATTATTATTTTTATTCGAGGCGGGTGCTTTTAAATTCTAATTCCAGTTTTTATTTTTATTGGTGGTCTAGATTTTAAAGCGTGCTTCTTTTTGTTTTCGAACTAATAGAGTGCATGACATGTGCCAGTTTTTAAAAGTCCTTTTAAAACATGGTGTTATTATTTTGTTGTTATTGGGCTACCTACTTTGGTACTTATTTTGTTACTAGTTGTTACGCTAAGTTGTGCTGCGTGGGTAGTAAGGTAACACCTGCTTTGTTACCGTTGCGGGTGAGGTGTCATACCTTTATCTAATTGAATTATAATGTATTTGTTTATTTTCGTGCTTTGCGAGGAATACCTAATTTTTGGCGGCGTTCCCATAAGCACTTTCGACTAACCCCTAGTTTTTTCGCTAGCTCTGTTTCACTCAATTTATCTTGGTTTTCTATAACAAAACGTTGAAAGTAATCATCTAAAGATAAGTTGGCTTGTTCTTCAGTGCTTAAAGAAAGATCGGGTTCGGGGGTTCTTGCGGCAAACTGGGTTTCTAGTTCATCCAAGGAGGTTTTAGGTATGTCGAGACCTAAGTCTTCTAAAGTGATTACAGTGCCTTCTGCAAGAATTACTGCGCGTTCAATTGCATTTTCTAGTTCTCGAACATTACCTGGCCAACGATAGGTGCGCATAGCTTGTCTTGCCTCATGGGAAAAATGAGACTCAGCTGTATTCATTCGTTGGCAAGCATTGGCTAGCATTTTATCTGCAATTTCAAGGATATCTGAACCGCGTTCCCTTAGCGGTGGGATACGTAACTCCATTACATAAAGTCGGTAATAGAGATCTTCACGGAAATTATTTTGCTTGGCGAGCTCTTTTAAATTTCGATGAGTTGCTGCTATAAGTCGCACATCCACTTTCTTTGAGTGGACTGAGCCGACGCGGCGAATTTCACCCTCTTGTAAAAAGCGCAGGAGCCTTGCTTGAGCTTCGAGGGGTAGTTCGCCAATCTCATCGAGGAATAATGTGCCGCCATCAGCCGCTTCTAAAAGCCCGCTGCGACCTGTATTTGCACCGGTAAAGGCCCCTTTTTCATGACCAAATAGTTCTGATTCTATTAAGCTTTCAGGTATAGCGGCACAGTTAACCGATATCATTGGTATATGAGCACGTGTGCTTTGCTCATGAATGGAGCGAGCGGCTAGCTCTTTACCTGTACCCGATTCGCCTTGAATAAGGACCGTTGCATTGGTGCGAGCCACCTTTGTAATACGTTTTGCAAGTTCTTGCATAGATGAGCAAGAACCAAAAATCTGAGTTTGATCTGTAGAGCCATTATCGCTCTCTACTCGAGGGGCTTGAGTTCCGTTAGTTGTATTGTTTTCAATTATTTTTCTTACAGAGAGTAGCATTTCATCATGATCAAATGGCTTTGCAATGTAATCTACCGCGCCGAGTTTCATAGCATCAACTGCTGAGCGAAGGCTGGCATAGCTGGTCATAATGAGTACAGGAACGGATTTAGCTAAAGAGATAAGGTCTGTACCGGGAGCGCCTGGCAAGCGAAGGTCGCTGATGATTAGATTGAAATCGTCTAGTTTGAAACGACTGGTTGCTTCATCAACTGATGCGGCATCATCAACATTAAAATCGTTCTTTTCGAGTAATCTGCGTAACGCAGCTCGAATAATTGTTTCATCTTCTACAATCAGAATACGGCTCATAGGCTCTCTACCTTACATCCCACTATCTCGCGCGGTCAGGATCTTCTGTCCATCTCAGACGCGGGAGCGTTATTGCCACTTGAGTGCCTTTCTTCTGTTTTTTGTTGGCCGGGCTTAGTATCTCAATACTACCATAATGCTCTTCAATTATGTTATAGACTAATGATAGTCCTAAGCCGGTACCTTGACCTGGATCTTTTGTTGTAAAGAAGGGTTCGAATAGCCGGTCTTGAGATTCTGCTGTTATACCGCTGCCTTCATCGGTTACACGCAAAATTACAATTTCGTTTGTTTCTTCTGCTTCGAGCCATATAGTGTCTTGGTTTTTTGAGGCATCGCTGGCGTTCTGTAATAAGTTCACAAAAACTTGATGCATCTGTTGTGGATCACCCATGATTCTTAAATTATTAGGGATCTGATTAATATATTTTAAATGCTTGCCGTGGCTATCTAATGATAGGAGGTGTATCGCTTCTTCTGCGCATTGAGCGAGAGAGACGGGCAATTGTTCACGATCAGCTTCCGGTCTGCCGGCATGAGCAAATCGAACCAATGATTGCACTATTCGGCTAATACGTTTGGTTTGATCAACGATTTGGTCGCCTGTTTCTAAAATATATGGGTTTTTTGTTTCTAGTTTAAGATTTTGTGCTAAACAGGCGATGCCGGTCACTGGATTACCTATTTCGTGGGCAACCCCTGCCGCAAAGCGACCAATGGAGGCTAAACGTTCATTGTGGGCCAGTTTGTCCTGCATGTTTTTTGTATCTGTATCATTTTCTAATAGGATAACCATGCCGATATCTCTACGTTCCTTAAGAATCGACTTATGCAGGCTAAACCAGTGCGTGTGTCCGTCAATAATAAGTTTTTGCCCTAGCTGGTGGGCAATGGGAGCATCGACGAACTGTTCTAGCACTTGGCTCCAAGGATTGCTGTTACTGCTTAGGGCGCTGCCGATCACCTCTTCGTTGCGTATATGCGTTAAACGCTCCATCTCATGATTCCAAAACAGTACCTGGCCTTCTGTATCTAAAGTGCACACCCCTATAGGTAGTTTTTGCAGGGTCAGGCGGTGGTAGCGTCGCATTTCGTCAAGTTCAGCGGCAAGGCCGGTTAGTTGTAATTGATAGTCTTCTAATTGATTTTCAATTAAGTGCACATTACTGGCTTTGAAACCAACTCCCATAGGATCAGCCGGACGGTCAATAGGTTCGAGTAAAGCGGCGGCTTCTACTGGGCCTAGTAGTCCAGAAAGGTTGTTTTCTAGCATGGCCCGTAGTCGAAGTAGATCAACAGGGCGAATACTATCAGGGTGGATATTCATACTATCTAAGGCTTGCTGAACTTCTCTTTCTGCTGCTTTTCGCCCCAGCCTAGAGGCTAGCATCTCCGTAAAATCGCTGATACGAGAGGCTCGTAAGTTGGTTGTATTTGTTTTTTGGAGTGCATTCATTAAACAAGCTTGAGCGGCCTGGGATTCCTCCGTCGATTGATGAGTAAAAATCGAAACAATGCTCATAACCGCTGTATTCACTAACAGTGAAAGGATCGCAATATGATCCCAATTACTATCGTTAATATTGAAAGGTAATGTTTCTGCGGGTGATGCACTCAATACGGGAATAAGCATGCTGAATAGCCAGATTCCCATGCCTGATAGCAAGCCTAATAGTAATCCCCAGCGATTAGCGTGCTGCCAAAAAAGGGTAACAAGTAACCCCGGTAAAAATTGTAGAAAGGCAACTATAGCGACAATCCCCATTTGATGGAGGTCGAAGTGGTTACCTATTAAACGGTAGAACAGATAACTACCTAATATCATCGCCATGATTAGAATACGTCTAAGCCAAAGTAGACGTGCGTAAAAGCGAGGTGTTTTAGGTTTTGGTATAAGGGGTAAGATCACATGGTTTTGTAGCATAGAGGCAAGCGCTACCGTAGCAACGATCATAATACCGCTGGCTGCTGATAGCCCACCGATAAACGCTAGAACGGTTAACCATGAAGAATCTAATAGTAGTCCTATATTTAGGATAATAAATTGTGGATCACCTCCGACGTTTAAGGATTGTCCGGCCCAAATGATAGGGGGAACTGAACAAGCGAGTAAAAGTAGGAAAAGGGGCATGGCCCAAGTGGCTTTGTAGAGTGTTTCATCTGAGGCGTTTTCGGTAAACAACATATGAAAAGTATGGGGCATTACAATCGTGGCGGTAAAAAAGGCTAATATAAGCGTGCGCCAAGCTTCACTGTTAACGGGGGTTTTTAGTTGTTCTAGTACCTCCGGGTGATCTGTGATGAAACTCTCAGTGCCTCCTATGCCGCCTAAAATGCCAAAAATGGCGAAGCCTGCTATGACCAATAAAGCACTTAGCTTAATGACGGATTCAACCGCCATCGCGACCATCAAACCGTGGTGATTGGTTCTTAATGAAGCGTGTCTCGCCCCAAAGAGGATAGAAAATAGCGCGATAATAAAACAGAATCCTATACTGATCTGATTCGCGCTAAATTGATCATTCAGTATATACAACGTATCGGAAACAGCTTGTATCTGAATTGATAGCATGGGCAGTGTGGCGAATACAGAGATGAGTGCTGTTAAAGTGCCTATTGCCCCGCTTCTAAACCTAAAAGCAAATAGGTCGGGTAGGGAGCTTAATTGATAAGTACGGGTTATGCGTAAGATCGGGATAAGCAAAGCAGGTGCTAATAGGAATGTCAGTACTGGGCCAAAATATGATCCAAAAAAGTTATAGCCTGATTCCTTGGCTAGGCTGAATGCCCCGTAGAAGGTCCAGACGCTGGCGTAAACACCAATAGAAAGCACATGGGTTAGAGGATGGCGAACGATCTTTTTGGGTAGAGCTCCTCGTTCAGTTAGGTAAGCGGTCCCAAAGAGGAATAATAGGTAGGCAACGCCAATTAATATTAGGGAGGGCAAACTAAACATCGGAGCGTTTCCTATCAATTAGGAAGGCGATGGCAATAACCGCCAGCCAAATGATATAAGGTAAAAACCAAGGTGTATCCATGCTTTGCCAGCTATCAATAACGAGAGGGACCACTAAATAAAGCATAATTACTAACAGGATAAGTAAGCGATGAAAATACATAAATTATTCGCTCCTATCGACCGGTTTGGCTAGCGTTTGGCTAATCTTTTCTAGATCCCAGTTTTCAATTCCCCAACGAATAATTTCATCTCTACTTGCATCGAGTAATTCGCTCGGTGGTTGTTGGTCTAAAAATACAAGCACGTTGAATAGGGAGGGAACGATATTATCTAACTTCAGTGCGGGTGCAAATGTTTGTTTACTGAGCTTTTGGCCCTGTGTGTTACTCGCGACAGGGATATGGGCATAGGCTGGTGTTGGATAATCGAGTAGTTGTTGTAGGTGGATCTGTCGCGGAGTTTCATTGAGTAGATCTGAGCCTCTAACCACGTGAGTCACTCCTTGTAGATAGTCATCAACAACGACTGCGAGTAGATAAGCGTATAGATTATCGCGCCGATAAACAACGAAATCACCGCTCTGACTTAGGGAGCTAAGGTATGGGCCTTGGATTTGGTCATTGAAACTGATCGAGATGTTTTTACATTTAATACGAATGGCACATTGTGCGTCGTTGTTGGGGGGATTTAACAAGCAGTGACGGTCATATGTTGAGCTGTTACTGCGCGCTAAAATCTCTTTCCGTGAACAATCGCAGCGGTAGGCATAGTGTTCTGATAATAGAGTATCTAGAGCATCTTGGTAGTAGTGGTGGCGTTTACTTTGAAAGCTTAGTTCTTCATCCCAATAGAGGCCAAAAGCATCGAGAATTTTTGGGAATTGCTCTTTTGCACCCGTTTGTTCGCGGGGCGGGTCAAGATCTTCAATGCGAAGTAGCCATTTGCCGCCGTTAGCTCGAGCGTCAAGGAAGCTGGCAAACGCGGCGATTAGCGAGCCAAAATGAAGAGGCCCTGTTGGGGATGGGGCAAATCGACCGATATAGGTCACAAGGTTTATCCTAAAGAGCCAGCCTTGGGCCGGCTCTATATCGGATTAGCGACCGAGTTGTTTTTCTTTAATCTCAGCCAACGTTTTGCAATCGATGCAAAGTGACGCTGTTGGACGAGCTTCAAGACGGCGGATACCTATTTCAATGCCACAAGCATCGCAGTACCCATATTCATCTTCATCGATAAGATCCAATGATTCATTGATTTTTTTAATCAACTTGCGTTCACGGTCACGAGTTCGAAGTTCGAGGCTAAATTCCTCTTCCTGACTGGCTCGGTCACTTGGGTCTGCAAAGTTGGATGGCTCTTCCCGTAAATGGTGAATAGTGCTGTCCACCTCTTCCATGAGTTCTTGTTTCCAAGCCCCAAGAATGTTGCGGAAGTGCTCTTTGTGCTTTTCATTCATGTACTCCTCACCTTCAGTAATCTGGTAAGGATCAAAATGTGTGAAAGATTCGCTCTTGTTTGGCATAAGCGCTGCCTCACTCTTTTGCGTAAGCCATCATTAGGATGACTTCACTTGCCCGTGTTATTAATGCAAGAAATGCATTTAGCATGAAAGGCAGGCAAATTACCAGATGCGCTGCCGTTGTGCTAGCCCTAAATTTGTTCAATAGACACCTAAGAGTAATAAATTAGGCTTGGTTTTTGCTTTAACCCTTGAAAGTAGAGGCTTGCGGCGTTGTTTTGATTATTACTTTGTTGAATCTAGGTATACTTAACTTATTTGTTGTGGAATCAGGAATCAATATGAGTTTTCAGCCTTCTAAGCGTGTTGCTGAGATCGAAACCTTTAAAGTAATGGATCTCTTAAAGAGAGCTAAGCAATTAGATGCGGCTGGATTTGATGTAGTGCATATGGAGGCCGGCGAACCTGATTTCGCTACCGCTCCTGCGATAGCTGAAGCCGCAAAAGCAGCGATCGATAAAGGCTTTACCCAATATACACCTGCGGCGGGTATTCCAGAGTTACGTGAAGCGATCAGCCAGTGGTATCAGCATAAATATAATTTAGATATTTCAGCGGAGCGAATTATTGTTACGACGGGTGCGTCCAGCGCGTTGTTGATGATTTTTTCATTGCTTACTGATGCGGGTGATAGTTTTATGATGGCGGATCCAGGTTATCCCTGTAATCGCCAATTTTTACGCTTCTTAGAAGCTAAGTCTCAGCTTGTACCTGTAGATGCGGAACAGAATTTCCAACTGAATGCGGAATTAGTTAAACAGTATTGGCGACCAGAAACTGCAGGTGTGCTACTCGCCTCTCCTGCGAACCCAACGGGGGCTGTTGTACCTTATGACGAGCTTGTTGCTATCGCTGCCGAGGTTAAGCGGCAACATGGTTCGCTTGTAGTGGATGAGCTTTATCACGGTTTGACCTACGAGGCGGATACGCCTTCGGTATTAGCGATTGATCCCGATGCTTTTGTTATTAATAGTTTCTCTAAATATTTTGGTATGACCGGGTGGCGGTTAGGTTGGCTGGTAGCTCCTGCTGATGTAGCGCCAGAATTAGAAAAACTCGCACAAAACTTAATGATCTCTCCCCATACGATCTCCCAATATGCGGCATTAGCTGCATTTGAACCTGACACTATTGCCCTTTTTGAAGAACGTAAAGATCAGTTTAGATTACGTCGAAATCTGCTTGTTAAAGGGTTGAGGGAATTAGGTTTTTCTATACCTGTTATGCCAGAAGGAGCCTTTTATGTTTATGCGGGGGCGCAACATCTAACCAATAATACCTTTGATTACTGTTGGTCGTTATTAGAAGAGAATCATATTGCTGCCACCCCTGGATTAGATTTTGGCCGCCATCGCTGTAATGAATATATACGTTTTTCGTACACTACGGGCTTGGACCGAATAGAGCTGGCACTTGAACGTTTAGAGAAAAGGATTAAAGGTTTATGAAGCTAGATAATTTAATTCAAGGCCGACTAGTTAAACGTTATAAGCGGTTTCTTGCAGATATAGTGCTTGATAATGGGGCTGAGGTTACCGCTCACTGCCCTAACACAGGTTCAATGAAAAATTGCGCGGATGAAGGTAGTCGGGTTTGGGTGCTTGATAGCCAAAATGAAAAGCGAAAGTATCCCCTTGGTTGGGAGCTTGTTGAGGTTGAGGGTCAATACCTTGCCTGTATCAATACCGGACGGGCGAATAAGCTGGTTAAGGAGGCGATAGAGAACGGTACGATTAAAACCTTGCAAGGCTATGAGTCCATACGACAAGAGGTTAAATATGGGGAAAATAGTCGTATCGATCTATTGCTAGAAGATCAGGAAAAAGGACGGGTCTGGGTTGAAGTTAAGAATGTCACGCTGCTCGAAGAGGATAATCTAGGTAGTTTTCCTGATGCTGTTACGGTGCGGGGTGCGAAACATCTACGTGAGCTGATGGCGATGGTCGAGCAGGGGGATCGTGCAGTTATGTTATTTTGTGTGCCCCATACAGGTATTGAGCGTGTCAGACCTGCAGATCATATAGATCCTGAATATGGGCGTTTGCTCCGAGAAGCTAAAGCGGCGGGAGTTGAGGTGATTGCCTATGGTGCTGATATCAGTGAAGCACAGATTAGTCTTGTACGTGAATTACCGGTCGTGCTTTAAATACCCTCTTAAAGATCAATCAGTATGTCATCGCCTTGGCGGATAAATGCAATTTTATTAAGTTGATCTTCCACGCAAGGCCCTGCGATACATTCGCCTGTATCGATTTTAAATAAGGCCCCGTGCGTTGCACATTGAATAAAGGTTTTTTCATAATCTAAAAACTGATCGGGCTGCCATTCCAATGGAATGCTGCGGTGGGGGCAGCTGTTTTCGTATATGTAGATCTCATTTCGATAATTTAAAGCGACTAGCTTTTTGCCTTGGATCTCAAATCCTTTAGCATCCCCTTCGGGAATATCTGAATAGGAGCATAATTTGATCATTAAAAAATAACTTCCTGGATTCTAAGTTGCTCTAATAATCGGTTGATTGCATCATCATCATCGGTTTCAACGATAACGGTGATCTTCTCTTCTTCAGGTGTTAATGGCTGCTCATGCTGTTTTTGCTCTTGCATTACCGAAATGTCAGCGTCTGAGGCATCACTTCCTTCACTTTCTCGGCGTTTTAGGCGAGCTTCTATTAGTTTTTGTTCGCATTGACAGCTAATGATTCTGATAGGAATACCGCGTTTTTTAGCGAGATCAATATAGCTCTGTCGGGTGCGCTGGCGAATAAAGGTGGCATCAACAATAACGGAATAGCCGTTATGCAGTAGATTGGAGCTTGTATCAAACAGTAAATTGAAAGTATGAGCGTTCATCTTAGGGCTATAAAGCTCGAGTTTTTCGCCTTTTAAACTCAGTTCCCTAAAGAGGCGTTTACGCTCAACATCGGATCGAATTCTAATGGTATCTGTAGTATCAACGAGCTGCTGACTTAAATGACTTTTTCCGCTACCTGATACTCCATGCATTAAAAACAGGGTGGGTTTAGGTTTATGTACATAATAATCGGTAAGGCGGAGGTATCGTCGCAGGCTGTTCATATCATGCATATCACCTAATACGGAAACCTTGGCGCGCACCATTGAACGGTAGGCTTTGTAGAAATTCAAAAGCGGTAGGGCTTGGTAGTCACCACTAATCTCTAAATATCTATTGAGGCAACGGTTAGCCCAACGGAATTCGCCATTTGCTTCTAGGTCCATCAGTAGAAAAGCAATATCACTGATTGTATCTATCCAACGAAACTGCAAGTTAAACTCTATACAATCAAATAGACGCAGCTCGTTGTTATAAAGTGTGATATTGGAAAGGTGAAGGTCGCCATGACACTCTCGTACATGACCTTCTAGTTTCCGCTGTTGCATGAGTGGCGTTAACTTGCGGAAACGCTGAGCAATGTACATTGATAATTGTTGAACTTTATCGCAATCATCTAAGTTCGTTGTGTGCTCTAAGGTGTCGAGTATATGCGTGAAGTTATCGGCAACAACGTCCCAAATAGTATCGGGCTCCCCCCAAGGACTATCTTGAGCGACAATAGGGACTACACTATGGAATTCGGCAACTTGTTCAGCCAGTGTGTCAATCCAGCTGGCTTCAAAGCGTTGGTTTGCTAAAAGTAGGTCAAGGCGTTGTTCTGTATCGAATTGATGCATCTGTACTGCGTATTCGATAGCTGAGTCGTTGTCTGCAATATCAAAGATCGGCTGCTCTTCAGTGCCGCCAATAGCGATGACCCGCTGATAGATATCTGGTGCAAGGCGCTGGTTAAGACGCAGTTCTTCCTCACAAAAGTGCTGTCGCTTAAGGAGCGTGGTAAAATCCAGAAAACCAAAGTCCACTGGCTTTTTAATCTTATAGGCATACTTGCCCGTTAAGATTAGCCAGGAGATATGGGTTTCTATCAACTCGATCTTATCAACCGGATGAGGATAGAAATCCGCTTTTTGTAGAGAATCTAACAGCGTCATAAAGGTTCTAAATAATTTATTAGGTCGGGTTAGCTGCTTTTTCGCTAGCCCCAAGGACAGGCATTATACTTAGCGAATGGCAAAAAAGAGAGCACCAAAATCATCAAGTCGAGGTAGAGCATCAAAAAAACCTCGCAGTTTCTTAAAAAAGACACTGTTTTTATTATTAAAACTTTCGCTGCTAGGCCTTGTTCTAGGCGGTATTGGATTGATTTATCTGGACGTCCAAGTAAAAAATAAATTTGAAGGTAAACGCTGGGCATTACCTGCAAAGGTCTATGCGCGACCCTTGGAACTTTATGCGGGACAGGTACTAGATCGAGAAGCGCTGAAGCAGGAATTAAAAGGGCTTGGCTATCGTTTTGTTAATCGGGCTGATCGTCCGGGTATGGTTGAATGGGCATCAAGTCGAGCGCGGGTTTATACGCGTGGTTTTAGCTTTCCGGATAGTGATGAGCCTGCTAGAAGGTTGATGCTTAACTTTAGTGGAAAGCAGTTAAGCTCGATTAGAGATGATCGAGGTAAAAATATCTCCCTAAGCCGTTTAGAGCCTATTCTTATTGGCGGTATTTATCCGAAAGATAACGAAGATCGCGACCTTATTCGGTTAGATCAAGCGCCTGAGGCTTTGCTATCTGCTCTTATTCAAATAGAGGATAGAGATTATTACAACCATTTTGGTATCTCACTAAAAGGCATAGCCCGAGCTATGGTGGTGAATGTCAAAGCGGGGCGTTTTATTCAGGGTGGTAGTACCTTAACACAGCAGTTGATTAAAAATTTCTATCTAACCTCTGATCGTACGCTGGCAAGGAAGTTGATGGAGCTTCCTATGGCTGTGTTACTGGATCTGCACTACAGCAAAGATGAGATTCTTGAGGCATATCTTAATGAGGTCTATTTAGGTCAGGCGGGTTCTCGTGCGGTTCATGGCTTTGGATTAGCGAGCCAGTACTATTTTGCGCAGCCTATTAATGAGCTTAAGCTTCATCAAGTTGCTCTATTGGCCGGTCTTGTGAAAGGGCCTTCTTATTATGATCCGAGACGCCACCCAGAAAGAGCTAAGGCGCGTCGGGATCTTGTGTTGAAGGTCTTGCAAGAGCAAGATGTTATTAGCATGAAGGAACGCTTGGATGCAGAAAAACGCCCGTTAGGCATAGTAAAACAACGCAGCTTACATAAAGGGGCATACCCTGCATATTTAGATCTAGTTAAACGTCAGTTGAGAGAGGAATACCCTGAGGAAGTTCTCAATTCAGAAGGGTTAAGAGTTTTCACAAGTCTTAATCCAACCGTACAAGCACATAGTGAGTCTGCATTAGCAACAACCGTGACTGCGTTGCAGAAGCGTTACGGAAAACCGGTCAAAGAACTTCAAGGTGGCATGGTTGTAACCGATCCACAAACAGGGGAGGTGCTAGCGCTGGTGGGGGGGCGTAATGCTCGCTATCAAGGTTTTAATCGGGCACTTGATGCACAGCGTTCAATCGGATCATTAGTTAAGCCTGCGGTTTATTTGGCGGGGCTTGAGGAGGGTTATACGCTTGCAACCTTACTTGATGATCAACCAGTCAGTGTGCCGCTGCCAAATGGTAAAAGTTGGGTGCCCCAGAACTTTGACCATGTGAGTCATGGCAAGGTCCCTTATTTTCGCGCATTAGCAAAGTCCTACAATCAAAGTACAGCGCAATTAGGGATGGCGATAGGTTTAGACCGTGTTATCGACATGTTGCAGCGTTTAGGCATTAGCCGCAAACCTAAACCTTACCCTTCATTGCTACTAGGCGCAGAATCAATGAGTCCATTTGAGATTGCGACGGTCTACCAAACCATTGCAGCTAATGGCTTTAGAGCGCCGATGAGAGCGATACGTTTAGTGACGGATTCAGAAGGTGTGGAGTTGTCACGTTACCCCTTTGATGTAAAACAAGTGGTGTCAGCGGAGAATATGCACTTGATCCAATACGCTTTACAAGCCGTAACGCGGGAAGGGACAGGACGAGCGGTTTATAACCGCTTACCCGCGGCTTTAAATGTGGCGGGTAAAACCGGCACGAGTAATGATCAACGTGATAGCTGGTTTGCTGGTTTTGCGGGTGACCGTATGGCAGTGGTGTGGTTGGGACTAGATAATAACGGTAAGTTACCTTTTACGGGCTCTGGTGGCGCGTTAAAAGTATGGACCGAATTAATGGTTAAAGAGCAACCGCATTCCTTTATGTCAGTACAACCGGAAGGTATTGAGTATCATTGGATCGAAGAAAGTACAGGGTTATTGTCTGCCGAACAGTGTGAAGGTGTGAGACAATTACCGTTCATAAAAGGTACAGCTCCGCAAGAATATGCTGTGTGTGCTGATAATCAAAAGAATGAATCTTTGGATTGGTTTAAAAGATGGTTCAGGTAGCAATGTTGCAGACAGCAGTTCAGACAAGAAAATTACGTATGAGTACGGCTGTTAAAGCTGTGTGTGTGAGCTTCGCTATATTAGGGTTGGCTGGATGTGTAAGTGGAACAGGAGGCTATCGCCCGCCGGTTGAGGATAGAACCGAGCAAGGTGGTGTTATTCAGCCAGTAGAGTCAGGATCAACAGGTGTTATTGTAAAACCCGCTGTTATTAGTGAGAGTAGAACCGAGCAGCAAGTATCTGTGCCTGTACCTACTCCAATGACATCAAGGCCGCAAAATCCTGCTGTGATAGCCTTATTGAAAAGTGCCGATCAGCAGAAAAATAGTGGTTCGATGCAGGCCGCGGAAAGTAGTTTAGAGCGGGCCCAGCGTATCGCACCACGAGATCCAGAGATTTATTATCAGTGGGCCGATATTCGACGGCTTGAGGGGCAGTGGTCTCAAGCAGAACAATTGGCTCTTAAAGGTACTAATATGGCCATAGGTGATGCAGTTATGTTGCGTCGCTTATGGCTATTGATTGCTGATATTCGATCAGGTATTGGCGATAGTGCAGGGGCTAAGCAAGCGAAGAATAAGGCTTTTAGCTACTAAATTAAGAATACTTGATGACTATAGAAAGGGACGCCAATGCGTCCCTTTTTTTATGCTCAGTCCTAACAGAAGTTATCCACTGCTAGAGTTTGCTTTTTCGAAGTGTTGCGGAGAGCATAAATAAAGAGATACCTAAGAAAAAATGACTCCCAATACTGTTTTGTAGAGAAGGTATCAAAGAGCCTTGGCTGAATAGCAATAAGCTTAGGGCAAAGAAAATAGCTGCGGTTATACCGGGTATGCGAGCTAATGGGGATGGTGTCTTTAACAGACTTACAAAGAGCGCTATTACCGTTAATACCACCATTATTTGACTATATTGCACCCCGAAATCGGCCCGTCGAGTGACTTCGAATAATGCGAATAATGCTAGCAGCCAGCGTCCCCACGCAGGTTTTGACCACTTGAAATTCCAAGCAAGGTCGACAAATGCGCTGGCAATAAAGGGAATGCCCGCGAAGAATGCAAGGTTGTCCAACATCAGCTTTAGTGTCTGTATCTCTTGTGCTGGCAGGTATATAAGTAGTGAGCCAGCAGCAGAACAAGCAATAAACACTGATGCTAGGCAAAGAACCATGCAGGCGCGTTGATCTTTTTGCTCACTAATATTGTAGCTGCGCCGTGCCAGAAGCAGGGCGCCTACAAATAAAAACAGATCGATGAGTAAGAAGAAAATTGTCATTTGAGGGTCGCAAATACTTTATCAGCGGCAGCAATAGTCGCCTCAATATCTTCTTGGGTATGAGCCGCTGAAATAAAGCCCGCTTCAAATGCCGATGGCGCTAAGTAAATCCCTTGTTCCAACATACCGTGGAAAAATGCAGAGAACTTATCAGCATCACAAAGCATTGTTTCTGAGAAGCTTGTCACCTGTTTTTGATCGGTAAAGAATAGGCCAAACATTCCCCCTACACGACTAGTCGTGAATGGAACGCCATTTGCCATCGCTACGGCTTCTAACCCTTCGGTTAAAAGTTCCACCTTTGCGCTTAACTGTTCGTAAAAGCCCGGAGCTGAAATGGCATTTAACATAGTTAAGCCTGCTGCCATCGCAAGAGGATTGCCGGATAGCGTACCTGCTTGGTAGACCGGGCCTAAAGGTGCGATATGGGACATGATCTCTTTTTTGCCACCAAAGGCACCGACCGGTAAACCACCGCCAATGACTTTACCTAAAGTGGTTAGATCAGGTTTGATATTGTAGACCGCTTGAGCACCGCCTAAAGCAACGCGGAAACCGGTCATGACTTCATCAAAAATAAGTACAGTGCCATATTCATCACAAACTTCACGCAAGCCTTCTAAAAATCCAGGAGAAGGAGGGATGCAGTTCATGTTACCGGCAACAGGTTCAACAATGATGCAAGCGATCTGATCACCACAGTCTGCAAATGCTTTGCGGACATTGTCTATGTCGTTATAAGTTAGGGTGATTGTGTGTTCGGCTAGTGAAGCGGGTACGCCTGGAGAGCTGGGTTCGCCTAAGGTCAGCATGCCAGAGCCTGCTTTTACTAATAGCGAATCTGAATGGCCATGATAGCAACCTTCGAATTTGATGATTTTGTCACGTTTTGTGAAGCCGCGAGCGAGACGAATTGCGCTCATCGTTGCTTCTGTTCCGGAGCTGACCATACGAACCATATCCATAGAGGGCATGATGTCGCAAACTTTATCAGCCATCTCTATTTCGATCTCTGTTGGCGCGCCGAAACCAAGGCCGTTATCTAAAGAGGCTTTGACTGCATCGATTACTGCTGTATTACAATGACCTAAGATCATGGGCCCCCATGAACCGACATAATCTATATATTTATTGTCATCTTCATCAAACAGGTAGGCGCCTTGACCGCGTTTAAAGAAAATTGGTGTGCCGCCGACGCCTTTGAATGCGCGTACAGGAGAGTTTACTCCGCCAGGGATATGGATTTGTGCGGCTTGAAAGAGTTCTTCGGAACGGGACATCTGTCTATACTCTCTAAAATTCAGTTATTAAATTGCTGGTGGAATTGTTGGGCGGTTGCTTTTATGTCGTTCTGGGCATAAAGCGCGTGAATCACAGCAACCATATCCGCACCGGCAGCGATAATTTTGCTTGCATTATCCACGCTAATGCCTCCAATCGCCACTACTGGTAGGGTAAGTTTTTGCTTGGCTAGTTGCATTAATTCGAGTGGGGCAGGTTTCGCGTTAGGTTTGGTTTTGGATGGGAAGAACGCGCCAAACGCTACATAATCAGCACCTTGTTGCTCAGCTTTTTCGGCAAGCGGGAGTGAATCGTGGCAGGTTATTCCTATGATTGCGTCATTGCCTAATCTATCTCTGGCATCTTTTAGTTCACCATCACTTTGTCCCAAATGAACCCCCGCAGCGCCAGTGCTTAATGCCAGTTCAATATCATCATTAATGATGAGTGCGACGTTATAGCTTTGGCATAAGTTGTTCAGCGCGCTCGCTTCATTCTGCCTTTTCACAGGGTCAGAGGATTTATCTCTATACTGAATAAGGTGGGCGCCACCTAAAATACTAAGTTCAACTTGGGTCAACATTTGATCAAGTGTAGGCATAAGTACAGAGTCTGTAATGCCGTATAATCCGGATAAGGCTGTTCGCATATATAATATTGCCGGTAAAATTAGTTTTCGCGATAAAACGCTTCAATTTGATCGCGAGTAAGAAGGCCAAGAACCTCGTTGCGATCTGTCACAATGCATAAAGCTTCGACCCCATCTCTAGTCATCTGCTCTAGTGCTTGCTGCAGTGTGGCTTTGCTGTCAATCATACTCGTATCAAGCCTAAGGGCAGGAATTCTAAGTAAATCAATCAGCTCTTCTGATGATGACGCTTGTTGTACCGCCGTATGCAAATCGCCAGGAGAGAGTAGTATATACTTACTCTCTTCTGTTATTAGCAGCCAGCTTGGAGAGCTTTCGAGTATTTTACTCGCGCCTTGAGTGGAGATGGTTGGATCACTATTAATAAAATTACGATTCATCAAGCTTTGTGCCGATGAAGAATTCAGCATTTGGGTGAGAGGCCGGTAGCGATAATCCATTCCTTGAAGATGCATACTTATGACAAAAATGGAGGGCATCTTGAATACGTATCTAGCAATAAGGTTGGAGACAACAATTGATATCATCGCTGGAAAGATAATGTTTGGATTGCCGGTTAGTTCTAAAATAGCAACTAATGCGGCCATAGGCGCGTTAGCGACGGCTCCCATCATGCTCCCCATGCCTAGAAGGGCATAAAAACCAGGATGAGCTACGGTTTGATTAACTGCGCTGCTGCCTAAAATGCCTAATAAACCACCGGCTATAGCTCCAATAAAAAAGGTGGGACCGATTAAGCCTGCCGGCATGCCAAGTCCCAAGACGATGGGAGTTAATAAACACTTAGCGATAAGTATCCCAAAGAGTAAACCCAGTCCTATCTCCCCCTGTAGAGCGGAGGTTACAGTGTCATATCCCATCCCCATAACTTGAGGATAGAAAACAGCCACGCTACCTGTGAGTACGCCTGCCAGCAGAAGTCTAGATTTATAACCAAACGTCGAATGATTAGACCATTGCATTGCTGCTTTCATTAGCGCAATAAAAATTACAGCGAGTAAACCAATGATACCGCCAAGAAACGCCACATAAGGTATCTCCTGCAACGATTCTATCTGCATAGTAGGTACGGTAAGTGCCCAAGCATTGCCAAACATAAACTGCACGACTAATGCACCGGTCGCTGCGGAGACCATAACCGGCATAAAGCCGATTACCGTGTACTCGAGAAGTACCACCTCCATCGCAAAAACAACCCCTGCGAGGGGGGTGTTAAATGTTGCGGCTATGCCCGCTGCAGAACCACATCCAACTAAAATTCTTAAGGTGTTATTGGGTAAGTTCAGGCGTTGGCCGAGCTGGCTTCCGCAGGCTGCACCTAAATGTATAGCCGGCCCCTCTTTACCAACTGAGTGCCCAAATAGTAAAGCGAGGGCTGCCACAAAAAACTGTATTATTGCGTTAGTTATAGGTAGATAGCCCTGATGGTAAGCCATGCGTTCAAGGAGGTGAGTAATACCAACCTTTCGATTGAGGGGTGTGACTCTCGATAGAATAGCGATCAGTACTAGGCTGCCGATAATGGGCAGAAGAAAATGAAGCCAAGTGGGTAGGCCTTCAAAATTTTCACTGTCTTGATTAGGTAATAGGTGCTCTAACGGCGTTTCAAGTAGTGTTCGGAATGAGCCTAACACTAAGCCGCAAATGAGACCGCATAGGATACCTAATATAACCATTTGTGGGAGCGCTTCACCGTATGCTAGACGATGGCGAAACTGCTTCATGGAAAATGTGTTTCGAAACATTATATTTATTACTTAATTGAGAGGCCTTGGCTTGGCGGCTAGATCTTAGTATACGTTAACAGTACATCAACGCTAAGTGCTTGTGATGTGGTTTTTTTGATGTGGAACTATTATAGCCATCAAAATAGTATGTATATGTTAAATAAGGAGGGGATTAAGGCGTGACAATCTCTTTAATTGGACTGCTTATTCCAAGGCTTTCGTATGCCTCAACTGACAGATAAAGAGTATAAGGTGTTTGTTTATTGAAGTGTCTGTCTTATGGATTTAACTCAAAACATGGGAAATATAAATTTTTGCTGTTATTCCAAAAAGTGTTAGGCCCGTTATTAAGCCTAAAAAAATAACGCGTCCTTCTCTATTCGCTCCTGCCTTAAGTGATACGTGCCATACGCTCCAAAGTTTAAAAACAATCATTCCTATTACTGCAAAAAAGACAAAAATTTCCCCTGTAGACCAGATGACCATAGTGCACTTCCTTATAATATTCATTTGACATGAATATTATATATAAATAACATGTATTTCAAATAAATGTTATGGTTTTTGTGTTTTGGGGTGGAGCTAGGTTGTGAAAAGATCAGAAATTCTTAAGCCTTTAAGTCGAGAGCATCATATGGCATTGGTTCATGCAAAACGGCTGTTAGCGTTTTCTGATCAAGAGGCTAAAGCGATGCTGGATTATTGGTGCGAAGTGAAAACAGTCGTGCTTGCTGATCTTAATCGTCACTTCGAAGAGGAAGAGTGCTTAGTTCAGGATGTTAATGAGCCATTGTTGGCCCGTTTTTATGATGAACATCGACAATTACGAACACTGATGCACGCCGATAATGTTAAGCAGCTGAAGACCTTTGCGATGCTGCTGACCGATCATATACGTTTTGAAGAACGGGAACTGTTTCCGTGTTTGGAAAGCGTTCATTACGCCAGACTATGTCGAAATAGAGAGGGTTAACATTTAATTTTAGTGCTCCTCTATTTCTATCTAAATGAAATAAAACCTCAAATTTTATAGATCAGTAAGGGTGATTATGCAAACTGAAACAATGACCATTGTAAAATCGACTGTGCCTGTTATTCAGGCATCAGGTGAAGCTATTACAAAGCATTTTTATGAGCTGCTATTTGCAGAAAATCCAGAACTGCAGCATGTTTTTAATATGGCCAGTCAGGCCAGTGGGCGTCAGCAATCAACCTTAGCGGCGGCTATATTAGGCTATGCTGCGAATATTGATAATCTTGGGGCATTAGGCGGGACGGTCGAAAAAATTGCGACTAAACATTTTAGTCTTGATATTTCCCCTGCTCAATATGAGATCGTCGGACGAAATCTGCTTAAAGCGATTCGAGATGTGCTTGGTAAAGAAGTGGCTACTGAGAGTGTATTAAAGGCTTGGGAGGAGGCTTATCAGCAGTTAGCGAAGATTTTGATCGGGCGGGAGCAGCAACTTTATGCAAATGCTGAAGCTGAAGGCTGGATTGGGTTTAAGGCATTTAGTGTGAGTAATATAGTTGAGGAAAGTGACGAGATTCGTTCAATCTACCTGAAACCAGTAGATGGTGAACCGCTCCCTTCTTATCGTGCTGGGCAATTTCTCAGCGTTAAGATAGTTAACTCAGAGTGGGAGCATGAAGAGATTCGTCAATATAGTCTTTCTGACAGCTACTCCCCTGATGAATATCGTATATCCGTTAAGCGGGAACCAGCGCCGACGGCTGAGATACCAGAAGGGCGGGTGTCTAACTACCTGCATACGCAGCTTGAGATAGGTAGCCATTTAGCTATTCATATGCCAGGGGGTGATCTGTTTTTGAAAGACAATAGCCGGCCTGTTGTTTTGCTGAGTGGTGGCGTTGGTATTACGCCGATGCTAAGCATGCTAAATGAGCTGGTGAAGAATCAGGATGCGCGGGACATTGTTTGGCTGCATGGAACCCGTAATCGCCATACCCATGCGTTTGGGCAGCATATAGCGAAATTGAAACGGGACGTTCCTGGATTAACGGCACTCACTTTTTATGAGGATGTTTCGGGGGCCCAAGAGGGGGTTGATTACGATAGTCAGGGTTATATTACGTCTGATTGGATTGAGCGTTGCTGTCCGATTGATGCTGAGTATTATTTTTGTGGGCCTCTGCCCTTTATGAAAGTAATTTATCGTCAATTAAAGGCGCAGAAAATCGATGATAATCGACTTCATTATGAGGTGTTCGGGCCAAGTGAAAGTCTTAACTAATTTCATAGATAAAGATTGAGAGGCGTTAAAACCTACAGCGATTTTTTGATATGGATATTATGAGCACTTCTGCTATTGCGTGACAATTAAACGGGGTATAGTTGCGTATATCCCGTTTTATTTATTAGAGATATTAATCGCTTCAGGAGTGTCTATGAGATTAAGCGCTTTTACCGACTTTGGTTTGCGAACCTTGATTTATCTTGCCAGCCTAGAGGAGAAGCGATTAAGCAGTGTGGCGGAAGTATCCGCTGTTTATCAGGTATCTCAGAGTCATATGGTTAAAGTGATCGGGCAGTTGGCAAAGCTAGGTTATGTGCAAACGATTCGTGGTAAAAATGGTGGAATCCGATTAGGGGCTTCTCCAGAGATGATTAATATTGGCGAGGTTATAGAGCAGCTGGAAAACCACCTAGATGGTGTGGACTGCCTGTCAACTGACTGTCAGCTGCTTCCCTGTTGCGAGTTGAAAAAAGCGTTAGTTGAAGGGATGAAGGCTTTTACGGATACCATGCGGAAATATACGTTGGAGGATTTAACGGCAAATAAAAATGAGCTGATTCCGTTGCTGCTTGTGAGCTGAGCGGGCTGAAAGCTCCTTGATTGTAAGATGCATAGCTGTTGAATTTTTCTCTCCTGTGTTTGTTAGACGATACTCGTTCCCCATCTTTTTCCCTTAAGTCATTCTCTGTAAAGATAATTTTTTAGATTCTGGTTAGGTGCAATTTGGCATATATAAAAAATTATGTCGCTTCATTTGATTTGGTGCGTATTTCATCGGTAATCTTTGTTTCTGTAAGTATTCCTGCGGGAATCTATTTCAAATTATCGATTTAGTAGTTATTGAATTATAGCTTTGTAGTAATATAT
The DNA here is from genome assembly GCF_030547495.1 of Neptuniibacter sp. 2_MG-2023. Taxonomy (NCBI): domain Bacteria; kingdom Pseudomonadati; phylum Pseudomonadota; class Gammaproteobacteria; order Oceanospirillales; family Oceanospirillaceae; genus Neptuniibacter; species Neptuniibacter sp. 2_MG-2023. Next base: position 53,504 of record NZ_JAUOQC010000016.1, read on the forward strand.
ACAATCGTTTTTTAAACTCGATGAGAGGTTATTGTGATTAAGGTAGGTATTGTCGGTGGCACAGGGTATACAGGCGTAGAATTACTACGGTTGTTGGCAAATCATCCCGAAGCTGTGGTTGAGGTAATCACTTCTCGATCTGAAGAGGGAATTAGCATAGCTGACATGTATCCTAATCTCCGAGGTATTTATGACCTTAAGTTCTCAGTGCCTGATGTTAAAACGTTAAGTGCATGTGATGTCGTGTTTTTTGCTACTCCTCACGGGGTTGCCATGAAGATGGCAGCAGAGCTTATAGATAATGGTGTCAAAGTTATCGATTTAGGTGCAGATTTCCGTATTAAAGATCTTGATGTTTGGTCTCAATGGTATGGTATGGAGCATACGTCTCCAGAGATGGCTGAGCTGGCTGTTTATGGTTTACCTGAAGTGAATCGGGAGCAAATCAAAGAGGCTAAATTAATAGCCTGTCCAGGCTGTTATCCGACAGCAACGCAGCTTGCTTTTCTGCCGCTACTGGAGAATAAGCTTATTGATCATCGTCGTCTTATTGCTGATTGTAAATCCGGTGTGAGCGGTGGCGGGCGCGGAGCCAAAGTCGGCATGCTTATGTGTGAAGCTAGTGAAAGTATGATGGCCTATGGTGTTCATGGGCACCGTCATCTACCTGAAATTAAGCAAGGCTTGGCGCTAGTGACTGAAAGACCGGTGAATCTGACCTTTGTCCCCCATTTAACACCGATGATTCGGGGTATTCACTCTACCTGCTACGGAGTTTTAAAAGATCCGGTTGAGCATGATCTACAGCGTTTGTTTGAAGAGCGTTACGCCGATGAGCCGTTTGTTGATGTGATGCCTGCTGGTAGCCATCCCCAAACGCGGAGTGTTAAAGGCGGCAATATGTGTCGTATTAGTATTCATCGCCCACAGAATGACGATACTGTGGTCGTGCTTTCGGTTATCGATAACTTAGTAAAAGGTGCTGCAGGTCAGGCGATTCAGAATATGAATATTATGTTCGGTATTAATGAGGCTTCAGGACTAAATGTTGTCGGCTTAATGCCTTAATACTTGACTAAATTGGTTGGTTAAGGTGATAATTACACTCTACCTGTGGGTAGGGTGTATATTAAAAGATCGGTATATGTGCTGAATCAAATACCGAAATAGTCCCTGTGCTCATATACTAAGTACCTAAAAGTACCTAAAAAGTACCTAGAAGAAGTATCTATGATAGAAACTGTCGATCCAAGCCTAGAGTCTCCTATGTTGTTTACTGAGGCTGCGGCTGCAAAAGTACAATCTCTAATTGATGAAGAGGAAAACGATAACTTGAAACTACGTGTGTTTATCACAGGTGGTGGTTGTGCTGGTTTCTCTTACGGTTTTACCTTTGATGAGCAGGCTGCGGAAGATGATACAATCGTTGAGCGCGATGGCGTAACTATGGTTGTTGACCCTATGAGCTTCCAGTACTTAGCGGGCGCAGAAGTGGACTTTAAAGAGGGTTTGCAGGGATCACAGTTCGTTATTAATAATCCAAATGCAACAACAACTTGTGGTTGCGGTTCCTCCTTCTCTATTTGATCCTGATCATTAGGGCTATGGATGATTGATTCATAGCCTATTCATATCCCTTCTGCTCTGATATAAGAGATAATTATCCCTTAAGGAGAGTATATGCGCCTTTTATTTACGAGCTTGCTTTTTCTGGTCTCTAGCTTTTGTTCGGCTGATTCGCTGCCGCAATCTCCTGTGGCTCCTGAGGTTGCGAATCCGCATTATCTAGCGCTAATAAAAACAAATTCCCCAAGTGAAGTTGAGATGCTTTTTCAGCGGGCAAGTATGCTTGCGGATGATGTCGATAATTTGAATGCATATGAGCCTATTGTTTTTGTCTTGCATGGTGATGAGGCTCACGCGTTCCGGAATCGTAATATGGAGCAATATAAAGAGTTACTAGATTTAGCTGAGCGGCTTGAGAAGAAGCATGTTATTGATATTCGCGTTTGCGAAAGTTGGATGAGAATGAATAATGTGGATCGTTCCGAGCTTCCAGATTTTGTTGATACCGTGCCACTAGGGCCTGCAGAAAAAGAGCGGCTTCGTCGCGAAGGCTACATCTATTTTTAGTTGGTCGAGCTAAATTTGATAGATTGCACCTAAAATTCGCTCTCCTTTTGCGCCAGTGACACTGGGTTTATTTCCTGAGTTACTTTCCATACATTGCTTGGCAAGCCAAGCAAAAGCTGCCGCTTCCATCCAATCAGCATCGATTCCTGCATCATCCGTCGTGTAGACTTTGTTGTGGGGGAGTAATTCTTGTAAGCGATTCATAAGGGCTTTGTTTCTGCTTCCGCCGCCACAGACTAATAATTCAAATGTTTTGCTGGGAATATACTTGTTGATCGAATCCGTTACTGTTCTTGCCGTCAGATCTAATAGAGTGGCTTGTACATCTGCGGCTGCTGTTGAGTAAGGTTTCAATTTGTGACTTAGCCAGCTTAGATGAAACTGCTCTCGTCCTGTGCTTTTGGGTGGCTTTTCGTGAAAATAAGGTAGCTGTAACAGGTCGTTGAGCAATTTTTCATCACAGTTTCCAGTCTGCGCCCATGCGCCATTCTTATCGTAAGGGCAGTCCTTAGCTTGTGTGATCCAAGCATCCATTAGTACATTGCCAGGGCCTGTATCAAAGCCGAGTACATCTTCTGTGGCTATTGCTGGTAGATACGTTAAATTTGCCATTCCGCCAATGTTAAGCAGGATTCGGTCGCGATTAGCTGTTCGGAAAATCTGGTCATGAAAAGCTGGAACTAAGGGAGCACCTTGGCCGCCAGCGGCCATATCTCTGCGCCTGAAATCACTGACGGTGGTAATGCCTGTATTTTCAGCGATGATATTTGCATCACCTATCTGTAGTGTGTAATTAAACTCAGGGCGGTGTCTTATGGTTTGACCGTGACTACCTATTGCGCGGATCTGCTTTTTATCTAAGCCTTGGTTGCGGATAAGTGAGTTGGCCGCTTTGGCGAATAGTTGGCCCAGTTCAATATCAACTAGGCCCATAAGATCGATTTCATTATCGCCGGGTTGGGTTAGCTGCAAGATCTTTTGTTTAAGTCGCTCAGGGATTGCTTCTGAGTGAGTGGCAATGAGTTGCAATTTAGGGTTGAAGCTAACCGCAGCAACATCAATGCCGTCTAAGCTCGTTCCTGACATAAGGCCAATGTAGATATCAGGAGTACCCATAATCGTTACTGTTTTTGCGTATCAAGGGCTGCCAATGTTGTTGCTTGATAAGTTTCAAGCTGGGCAAGCAAGGCGCTAGCTGTTGATTTAAAGGTCGGACGTTCGTTCTCAGCTATTGGGAGTGCTTGCGGGAGCTTAACGGTTAATGGGTTTTTATGGACACCATTAACGCGAAATTCGTAATGAAGGTGAGGGCCGCTTGCTAACCCTGTTTGGCCAACGAAACCGATGACCTGTCCTTGCTTAATGCGAGTTCCTGTTTTTTGCCCACCTTTAAACTTGCTCATATGTGCATAAAGTGTCGTTATATTGCTGCCATGTTGAACAATAACCACATTGCCGAAACCGCCTTTTTTCCCTCGGAATATTATTTTTCCATCGCCCGCCGCTTTTATAGGTGTCCCTGTGCGCGCAGCATAATCAACACCTTTGTGGGCTCTTATGCGATTAAGTACGGGGTGTTTTCTGTTTAAGCTAAACTTAGAGCTGATGCGAGCAAAGCCGACAGGGGCTCTAAGAAATGCTTTGCGCATGCTGTAGCCTTCAGGAGTAAAATAACTGCTATCGCCTTCTGAATTGGTATAGCGTAGCGCAGTGAATTTGCTACCTCTATTTATAAATTGAGCGGCAATAATAGGCCCTTCGCCTATTTTCTTTCCGTCTAAAAACTTCTCTTCGTAAATTAAGCTAAAACTATCACCTTTTCTGATATCAAGTACAAAATCAACATCCCAGCCGAAGATGCTGGCAAGTTCCATAATCTTTTTGCTGGATAACCCTGCTTCTTCGCCTGCTAGAAATAAAGAGTCCTGAATAGTACCGGCAGTATATTTGTGCTCAATATCGGGTTTACGTTCAATAATATCAACATTGAACCCTGTAGGTGTTTTCGTGAGAAGTGTATGCTTAAGCTCTGATTCCCGGTGGCGAAGTTTATGTAGTTCACCTTCCTTTATAACAAAAGATAAGGTTTGACCAGGGAATAAGCGAGTGAATGATTTAGAGTCTTTTGCTGCGGAGGCAACGTTATATACGTCACGAGCAGTTAAGCCAGCCTTTTTGAACATCGAGGTAAGATTGTCGCCACTGCCAATAGTGTAATCAACCCAGTTTTCCTCAATGGGGGGATGTATGGCTGGCGATTCGATTGTTTCTGTATCGTCTTGGGTGTTATTTGTATCAGGAAGTTGAGTTGCGCTGGGTGCTGTTGTTTCAATGCTCAGTGGTGTTGTCGGAATACTGCCACGCGTAGCTTCAACTTTTTCTGATGGAAGCAGCATTAAGGTAAGACCTAAAATAAAAACACAGGCACTGACCGCAACTAGGTGAACCGTAGGAAGTTGTTTTTGTAACTGTTTCAAACGATATGGCACCCTAGTCCCCTTTGGTTGGTGTCTGATTAGATAAACGCTGTATTATGCCATTCTCATTACAGAATGTCGGCTTTTTCGGTCAAAACTTAAGCCTAGCTGAATTAAACCAGTAAAAATAATTGTCTATAGCTATTTGTTTGCTTGCTCGCTGCCGTTAAAATAGCCTCCTTATTTTTTAATATCCACCTTTAAGGTTAAGCAAAAACAATGAGTGAAACACTATTACAAGATCTAAAGGCGCGCGGTTTGGTTGCGCAGATGACCAGCGAAGATGAGCTGGAAAAACATCTATCTGAGGGTAGTGTGACGCTTTATTGTGGTTTTGATCCGACTGCTGATAGCTTGCATATAGGTAGTTTGGTACCTCTATTAACGCTCAAGCGTTTTCAAGAGTATGGACATAAACCGTTAGCGCTTGTGGGTGGGGCGACAGGCCTTATTGGTGATCCAAGCTTTAAGGCGCAAGAGCGGAAGTTAAATGATGATTCAACCGTGGCGAACTGGGTTGAAAAGATCAGAGCGCAAGTGAGTGCTTTTATCGATTTCGATTCAGGTAGCAATAGTGCCGAGGTTGTTAATAACTTAGATTGGACGCAAAACATCGATATCCTTACCTTTCTGCGTGATATAGGTAAGCATTTTTCTGTCAATCAGATGATTGCAAAAGAATCAGTTAAGCAGCGTATTGATCGTGAAGGTGAGGGTATCTCGTTTACCGAGTTTACTTATATGATTCTTCAGTCCTATGATTTCCAGCAGCTTAACCAGTCCCATGGTTGTAGCTTGCAGATTGGTGGGTCGGATCAGTGGGGGAATATTACTGGCGGTACTGAATTGACACGCCGAATGAACGGCAATCAGGTGTTTGGTTTAACCTTACCTTTAATTACAAAATCAGATGGTACTAAATTTGGTAAAACCGAGTCAGGTACTATTTGGCTTGATTCATCCAAAACATCACCTTATGCGTTCTACCAGTTTTGGTTGCAGACGGCGGATGCTGATGTATACCGTTTCCTTCGCTACTTTACCTTTTTATCGGTTAGTCAAATTGAGCAGATAGAAAAAGAGGACGAAGCGCGCGAGGGTCGCCCAGATGGGCAGAGAGTCTTAGCGGAAGAGGTGACGCGTCTAGTTCATGGTGAAGAGGGGCTTGTCGCGGCCAAACGTATAACTGAGGCGCTGTTCTCAGGTGATACATCCACCTTAAGCGAGCAGGATTATGCTCAGCTAGCTCAGGATGGTCTTCCTTCATCTGTATTGGATATAGCAGCAGTTTCTGATCAGCCTGTTACGGCAATTTTGGCGGATGCTGGCATGGCGCCTTCAGGTAAGCAGGTAAAAGATGCTTTACAGCGAAATGCGGTTGTTGTTAATGGTACGGCTCATGGTATGGAAGATAATATGAATGCTGCGGGTATGTTTGCTGCTGAAAAGGCGCTTTTTGATAAATACTTTTTAGTGAAACTGGGTAAGAAAAAGCATCATCTATTCGAATTGGTGTAAGCGTTAAGCCCCGATTATTCAGAATATAAGGAAAAGCCGCTCAATATAGAGCGGCTTTTTTGTGTCTGGGGATGAGTAATGCTTTGATTTGATCGCTAAATAACCAATTTTGCCCCGATTTCCGCTTAATGTCGTTTTTTTGCCTTTATTTTGCAGTTTTTTAGTTTTGCCTGTTGACCTTGTTTGGGAAGTGTCTATAATTCGCCGTCCTTGCTAAGGGAGGCCTGCAAAGCAGCGCTGACTGACCTAAGTAAAGGTTGAATTAACTCCTTGAAAACCTTTGGTTTTGTTGATGTTAGTTTGAAAGTTTT
>NZ_JAUOQC010000017.1:0-53445 GCF_030547495.1 Neptuniibacter sp. 2_MG-2023
GTGGTGCCCAGAGACGGAATCGAACCGCCGACACGAGGATTTTCAATCCTCTGCTCTACCGACTGAGCTATCTGGGCTACTCAAGTGGCGCGTATTAAACCGTCTTCGCGTAAAACTGTCAACCACTTGTTAGAAAAAAACTATTTCGAAGGGGGCACATAACCTTCGGCCTTTTCATAGTCGTCACCGGTCATGAATTTTTCCATCTCAGATTGAAGATATTCACGAGTTGATGGGTCCATAAGGCTTAAATGTTTTTCGTTAATAATCATGGTTTGATGGTCAGTCCACTCTTTCCATGCTTTTTTGGATACGTTGTCATAAATATCTTGGCCTTTAGGTCCTGGGTAGGGTGGACGATCTAACCCTTCAAGTTCCTCTTTGTATTTTCGACATAAAACAGTGCGGCTCATTTGTGACTCCGAAAGCGTTCATTTCTAGGTTATTAGTTAGCCAGTGATTCCAGTAGTTTTTTCACTGGTGCTGCTAGGCCAACATTTTCTGGTTGCTGTATGTTATACCAGAGCATAGGTTTTCCTTCCATGACACAGTCTGTAGGGGTATTTATTTGTGCTTGTACAGGTGTGATATCTAAATGGAAGTGACTAAAGGTATGGCGGATTGGAGCTAAGGTTTGTATAGACGCCTGATCTAGCTCTAAGCCTGTTTCATTGAAGGTATCTCTAAGATCAGCCACTTGTGGAAAACTCCATAAGCCGCCCCATAAACCACTAGGTGGGCGCTGATAAAGCAGTACTTCATTTTCTTTATGTTGTTGCAGGATCAACATATAGGTTTGTTTAATTGGCAGGGTCTTTTTCGGCTTAGGTGTAGGCAACTGATCGGTTTTACCTAACTCCCATGCTTTGCACCCTTGTTGTAGTGGGCAGAGTAAGCAGCTAGGTTTGCTCCGAGTACAAAGGGTTGCACCTAAGTCCATCATCGCTTGGGTGTAGTCTGCTACTCGTTCTTGAGGCGTATTTTGCTCTGCATATTGCCACAAGGTTTTCTGGTTTGCGGTTGTACCTGGCCAGCCTTCTATCGCATAGAAACGCGCGAGTACTCTTTTAACATTACCATCAAGAATAGGTGCCCACTTTCCAGTGCTGATCGATAAGATAGCGCCAGCAGTAGAGCGGCCTATTCCAGGTAGCGCTTCTAGTTCAAGAACGGTTTCGGGGAACTGTCCGTTGAGTTCATTGGCGACTATTTGGGCCGTTTTATGAAGATTGCGGGCACGGGCGTAATAGCCTAAGCCTGTCCATAAGTGTAGGACTTCATCTTGCTCAGCTTTAGCTAAAGAGTCCACAGTAGGAAAGCGTTCAATAAAGCGTTGGTAGTATGGAATAACCGTGGTGACTTGGGTCTGTTGAAGCATTATCTCCGAGATCCAAGTGTGGTAAGCGTCTTTGTTTTGCTGCCATGGAAGATCATGGCGGCCGTGCTGGTCAAACCAGTCCAGCACGGCGCTTGAGAAGTTCTCGGAGAACATTATATTTAGAAAAGCCCTTTAAGTTTGCTATCAAGCTTATCTTTAAGTTTTTCTTTAGCTTCTTCCTTCTTGGCTTCCACTTTTTCTTTCACTTCTGCTTTTTGAGCCTCAACTTTTTCCTTTACCTGATTTTTTAGCGCATCGCTAATAAAGCTGAAATCAGGTTTACACAGTTTTACCGGATCGGTATCAAAGCTACCTTTACAATCGATTGGAATCTCTACGCCTTCAAGTTTGTCAGGGAAAGAGCAGGTTTCCTTAAATAGATTCTTTTCGACCATAAAGCCTAAACGGTAATCAAGCAGCTGTTTAGGTAGGTTTACTGTACCTTTGCCGCTTAAGCTCATCGCATCCAGAGCGGCTTTTAAATCTTGGTTGTTAATGACACCATTTTTAATATTGGCGGATGCACCCATATTGGCAAACGGGGTGGATTTGTCGACTTCTGTTGTGTTAACACCAAGCGAACTAAGATTGTTAAGACCTTGGCAAACCGTTTGGGCCATATCGATACCGTGCAGTTCGCCATCTTTCATGTTGACGTCTGCTGTACCTGTAACGCTGTTAACAAAATCAAATACAGAGTTACCGCGTAAGGTTAAATTGGATTGAGAATTTAACGAACCGGTAAGCTGATCCACATCCGCGAGTGCTTTGAGCATGTCACCGATCTGGATACCTGAGATAGATTTCTGTGACGTAATGATCGGTGTGTTGTTGCGTACATCAATAGTTACATTATTTTTAACGCTACCTTTGTACAGATCCGCATCAATTTTGCTCGCTTTTATTAATCCATTATGAGCACTTACCTTTACTAAGATATTACTCACATCGAGGTTTGCGACATGTAATGCTTTTAGGCCAACGCTAAGGTCGAGAGCTAATGAGCGGAGAGTATCGATGGGTAATATTTCATCTTTTGAATAGCCGGTACTAGCCGTTGTTGAAGCACTTTTTTCTGCTGTAGAGGCTTCTGATGCTTTTTTATCTGTTGCTGGTGGCATGTAGCGATCAGCATCTAGTTTGTCGCCTTGAATATTCAGGCTGATGTTGCTGTTAGCGAGGTTAAAAGCTGCCGAACCACTGAACTTAGTGTCGTCCAAGGTTAGGTTCAATGTTTTAGCTGTTACTGTGTTGGCGGGACCTGCCAGCTCTGTATTGAAGCTAATGGCTGAGAGGGCATCAGAATCTGTAGTTTCAATCTCGGCTTGTCCTATAGAGGTCAATAATTTATTGAGATCAAAGGATGCTACAGATAGTTTACCAGTGATAATCGGTGCCGCGAAGCTACTTACCGCTAGATTACCTGTAGCTTTTAGATTTGCTAAGGAAAGGGTTAGGTCCGATAGGGTTAGCTGTTGTGTCGCTAAATTAGCTTCTATGTTTGCTGTGCTTGTGATCTCTAAGCTTTTGCCCGCTAAAGGTTTGCCCGATAAATTAAACTTACTATCTAGGCCTTTAATTTTGTAAAGCTGGTTATCAAGATCTAAGAAAAACTCAGCAGATAGATTAGCCGCAGCTTTTACCTGTTCTTCACCTTTGACTAGTTGTGTTGCATTGAAGCTCAACTCTGCAGGGAAAAAAGCATTAGTAACGACTTGGCCAGAACTCATATTAAAATCACTTAGCAGTGCTTGAGTGTCTGTGCTTTTATCTAAATAGTTAATATTACCGTTGCTTATTTGGATGCTATCTATATTAAGAGCAATCGCTGGAGATGATGACTTTTCCGTGCTGGTTTCAGTTTTCGTATTTGTCTCACTTTCACTAGAGACTGTACTGCTAACCTCTGCGATCCAGTTTGTTGAACCATCTTTCTCTTTAACAAGGTTTAACTGAAGCCCATCGACAACGATGCTCTTCATCTCAACCTTGCCTGAGATCAGTGCGGGAATACGAACCGCTAACTGTGCTTTGTTTAAGCTAGCTAGATCGTTTTTACCTGGGAACTTAACATCAATTTTATTAACTTCTAGCCCAAGCCAAGGAAAAACTGACCAGCCTATATCGCCATTGATTTTAAGCTCAATGCCGCCTTCTTTTAAAGCTGCTTTTTCAATTTCAGGCTTATATTCATTTGGGTCGAAAAACGCGCCGAGAATAGCACCACCGGCAACAATTAATACAATCACCAGTACGCCTAATCCAGCGACAAGTTTCAGCAAACCTTTCATTATTCTCTCCTTGGCTAGTGGTTTGATCTGTGAGGATAAACAGTATTAGTGAAGTTTCAATCTTTTACGCTTAAGAGGGGATGAATAAATTTTAATAGCAGACTTGGTTTTTGCCATTTTCCTTGGCTTTATAGAGAGCTTTGTCGGCTTGTTTTAGCATTAGCTCTTGGTCTGGGAAGTTTAAATCCAACTCGCCAATGCCCATACTTGCTGTGATGGTTAAGCTATCACTACTGGTGATTTGGACGTTTAATTGTTCAAGTAGCAATCTATAGCGCTCAGCGATAATAATAGCTCCAGCTGTTGTAGTTTCTGGAAGTATGATTAAAAACTCTTCGCCGCCATAACGGCAGATGATATCGCTGGTTCGTGAATTGTGTTCAAGCGTTTGCGCAGCCATTTTTAAAACCACATCACCTGAACCGTGACCATAAGTGTCATTAACTCTCTTGAAATTATCTAGGTCTAATATGATAAGGGATAGTGGGCGCTTTTTTCGTATAGTTTCAGTGCAAAGGTTGATTAACTGCTTAGTCCCTTCTCTGCGATTGTAGATGCCGGTCAGATCGTCATAGGAGGCTAAGTGTTGGAATTTATTTTCTAGATTTTTCTGTTCCGTAATATCAATGATCGCACCAATTAATCCAGCAACACTCCCTGTTTCATCACAAAAGGTTGCCTTATGCAGTTTGACATAGCTGCTATCTTTATCGGACCTATGAATAGGTGTTTCATTGATTTGAATCCCCGGCTCATTAATCAGTTGTTTATCTAAAGCTGTAAAAATATCAGCAACTTCAGGGGCAAAGAGTTGATATGCGGTTTTACCAATAATAACTTCCCTTTCGACCCCAACATATTCGGTATAGGCTTTATTGCAACCAAGGTATCTGCCATGAATATCTTTGTAATAGATAGGAAAAGGTAAAGCGTCTATCACTAAGAGTAGCGCTTTATTATTATCCCGCAAAAGTTGATGTAGCTTTGTATCATCCATCTGAATTATGTGCCTAGCTTATTTGCTCTCCTTTCAAGATAGTTCATCTATGCAACTTTTGCTTGAAACGAATGCTGATGTAACGGTGCATGGAGATGACTATGGTTGTATAATTGCTGCTCTGATAATACTAGCGGGAGATAACCATGGCGGAACGCACAGCCAAGGTAAGCCGAAACACTTTAGAGACACAAATTACTGTGTCCGTAAATATTGATGGTACTGGCCAATTTAAGGCAGACACCGGTGTGCCTTTTTTAGAGCATATGATGGAGCAGATCTCCCGTCATGGCCTTATTGATCTGGACATCCAGGCAAAAGGTGATAACCACATTGATGATCATCACACCGTAGAAGATATAGGAATTACCTTAGGCCAAGCGTTTAAAGAAGCGGTAGGTGATCGTAAAGGCATTATGCGTTATGGCCATGCTTATTGCCCGCTGGATGAAGCCTTGTCGCGTGTCGTTATCGACTTTTCCGGCCGTCCAGGTTTAGAGATGAAGGTTGATTTTACCCGTGGAAATATAGGGCGTTTTGATACTCAGCTGTTCTGGGAGTTCTTCCAAGGTTTTGTAAATCATGCCGGGGTTACGCTGCATGTGGATAACTTGAAAGGTTTTAATGCTCATCACCAAGCAGAAACGATTTTCAAAGCTTTCGGTCGTGCGCTACGTTATGCATTAGAGATAGATGCGCGTGCGGCTAATGTCATGCCATCTACAAAAGGGTGCCTATAAACTATGTCGAGTGTAGCTGTAATCGACTATGGAATGGGCAACTTGCACTCTGTTGCCAAAGCGTTGGAATTTGTTGAACCGGGTGTTGAGGTGCGTGTAACTGCAGATCCTGCTCTAGTGGCTAGTGCTGATCGTGTTATTTTGCCTGGTGTTGGTGCTATTCGTGATTGCGTTGCTGAGATGCTACGTCTTGGGGTTGATAAAGAAGTCACAGAGGCTATTGAGTCCGGTAAGCCGTTTTTAGGTATCTGTGTCGGTATGCAAGCGTTGATGGAGCATTCCGAAGAGAACGGTGGTGTTGAGTGTTTGTCACAGTTTGCGGGCAATGTGAAATACTTTGGTGATGACCTAAAGGAAAACGGCGAACGTCTAAAAGTACCACATATGGGTTGGAATGAGGTTTCTCAGTTAGGTGACCATCCTTTGTGGGCTGATATAGCTGATGGCAGCCGCTTCTATTTTGTCCACAGCTATTATGTGGAAGCAAAGCACCGCGATCTTGTGGCAGGTGTTTGTCATTATGGCAAGCAGTTTGATGTGGCGTTGGCGAGAGATAATGCTTTTGCCGTGCAGTTCCATCCAGAAAAAAGCTCAAAAGCGGGTCTGCAATTGTTGAAGAACTTCCTTAACTGGGACGGTAAAATCTAATGGCATTAGCAAAACGCATTATTCCCTGCTTAGACGTAGAAAACGGTCGCGTTGTTAAGGGTGTTCAGTTTGTCGATATTCGTGATGCGGGGGATCCTGTGGAAGTAGCTAAACGCTATGATGAACAGGGGGCTGATGAGATCACTTTTCTTGATATCACTGCAACTCACGAAGGTCGTGACACTATGGTTCATACGGTAGAACGTATGGCTTCTCAAGTGTTTATCCCACTGACGGTTGGCGGCGGTATTCGTACCTGCGATGATATACGCACTATGCTTAATGCGGGTGCAGATAAAGTCTCGATTAACTCTGCTGCAGTATTTAATCCTGAATTTGTAAAAGAAGCCGCCGACCGCTTTGGTTCTCAGTGTATTGTGGTCGCAATTGATGCCAAGAAAGTTTCTACCGAGGGTGAAGAGAACCGTTGGGAGATTTTTACCCACGGTGGGCGAAAACCTACAGGTATTGATGCGGTCGAATGGGCGCAAAAAATGGTTGAGTTAGGTGCTGGTGAGATATTGCTAACCTCTATGGATCAGGATGGGGTGAAAAATGGTTATGATCTTGAAGTCACGCGTGCAATCAGTGAAGCGGTAAATGTGCCGATTATTGCTTCTGGTGGCGTTGGTAATTTAGATCATCTTGTTGAAGGCTGTATTGAAGGAAAGGCGGATGCTGTCTTAGCGGCTTCAATCTTCCATTTTAATGAGTACTCTATTCCTCAAGCAAAAGAACATATGCGTAAAAATGGTATCGAGGTTCGCCTTTAATATCCTTTTTCGAACTGTAGGTTAAGTAAAGCTCCGAAAGGGGCTTTTTTATTGTCTGCGGCCAAGAGAATGGGCCTTTTTATGATTGAGTTGCACTCAGAATATGGGTCTATATCGTTATGATTTATGTAACAGCTGAACTAAATCAACTCTTTTATTAATAATATACGATTGTTTTATTGATGATACTTGTTGATAGAGGCTAAAGTACTACGACATGTTATTTTTACAGAGGTATCGGCATGAACACTAAAAACAATAAACGTCTTTATCGTCGCGCTAAGATTCAATTTTGTTTAGCGATCGCGATCAGTCTTACCTCCTTTTCAGCTTCTGCTGCTTTACTTCAGATGCATGAAGATGAACTGTTAAATTCTTGTCATTTGTTACATAAGAATCCAGCTTCAGAAGAGGCTCTTGCTTGCGCGACCTATATCAGCGGATTTTTAGATGGTGCATTAGTTACAGATAAGAATAATGCCGATGAGCTAAAACAGGCGGAAAAAAGTGGCTTTATGGAGCGGGCATTACGTACGCGATTGGGCGATCGAGGTTCGGATGATAGCTACCTTCATTTCTGTGTGCCTAGTTCAAAAGCTAGAGCGGATGTGATTGAGCAATTAGCACCTTATCTTTCTGATAGAGATGATGATGCGACAGCGCTTAAAAATTCTATTTTCACCGGCCTTAAATCAGAATTTCCCTGCCAAAAAACACCTAAATAAGTAGTGTTCTTACCCTTCCCTGAGACAATGGGAAGGGTTTTTATACACTTAAGTTGTTAGGCAAGTAGAAGAACTTTTTTCACCAGTTTTTCAATACCGGCCGCTGCTTCAGTGATTGAGCCTGCAAGCATATAGGCGGGTGTTGTTACGACTTTTAGAGTTTCATCGACCACAATATCGTTAACTGCGCAGTTGATATGAGTGCCGCCCATCGCTTCTGCAGTCTGAATTGTGTCTATATCGTTCCCAAGGGTGAATTTAACGTCATTTCCGAATAGAAGTGGACTAATCGCTGGCGTTATACAGATCAAACCTACCGGTTTGCCTGCTTTATGCATTGCTTGAGTAAAAGCTGCAACATCGCCATTGACCTGACAGTTGGAGCCATTGATTGCAAAATCAGATAAATTCTTCGCGGCTCCAAAGCCACCAGGAATGATTAATGCGTCATAGTCTTCCGCTTTTGCTGTTGCTAAGTCGATAATATCACCCCGGGCTAGGCGGGCGGCTTCAGTGAGCACGTTACGCTTTTCATTCTCTGCAATGTCGCCACTCAGATGGTTGATAACATGAAATTGTTCGATATTAGGAGCCATACATTGATATTCAGCCCCATTTTTTGCAATTTCTAATAGAGTGAGCACTGATTCATAAATTTCAGAACCATCATAAACACCACAGCCTGATAAAATCACAGCGATTTTTTTCATAACTTTAAGTCCTTTAACTTTGCATCATATGAGTTCGGTCATACCCTTTTGGGTAGAGATTAAGATAAGATCTATTTTATTACTATTATGATAAAGAATGACCGAAAAATAGGTTTAAACTCAGTTTTAAGTCCTGATGTCATATGCTTGTCATCTTTTTTATGTCCAATCACCTATCTATATTAGAAGGGAGTTACCGTGTCCTTTAATAACAGCCAGCGCTTTTTTCCAGAAACCCGTATGCGTCGTATGCGTGCGAGTGATTTCTCACGTCGCCTTATGCGAGAGAACGTTCTGACGCCAGATGATCTCATCTATCCAGTTTTTGTCATTGAAGGGCAAAATGAAACTGAACAGGTTGCTTCTATGCCTGGTGTTGAGCGGATGAGTATCGATCTATTGGTCAAGGAAGCTAAAGAGCTGAGTTCGTTGGGTGTACCCGCGATGGCGTTATTTCCTGTGACCCCTCTTAATGTAAAAACAGAATTTGCGGAAGAAGCGTATAACCCTGACGGTCTTGCTCAGCGCGCAGTTAAAGCGATTAAAGATGCCTGTCCGGATATGGGTATTATGACGGACGTGGCGCTTGATCCATTTACTACCCATGGACAGGACGGCATCATCGATGAGACGGGTTATGTTCTTAATGACCGCACAGTTGATACGTTAATTCAGCAAGCGGTCTCCCATGCTGAAGCGGGTGCAGACGTGATTGCGCCGAGCGATATGATGGATGGTCGTATAGGTGCTATTCGCGATGAGCTAGAAAGTGGAGGCTTTGTTAATACGCTGATCATGGCCTACTCTGCTAAATACGCAAGTGCTTACTACGGACCTTTCCGTGACGCTGTAGGCTCTGCAGGGAATATAGGTAAAGGTAACAAGTTTAGTTATCAAATGGACCCCGCGAACAGTGACGAAGCTTTACATGAAGTTGCATTGGATTTAGCTGAAGGCGCAGATATGGTCATGGTTAAACCAGGGATGCCATATTTAGATATTGTCCGTCGCGTAAAAGATGAATTAAAAGCACCTACTTATGCTTATCAGGTAAGTGGTGAATACGCTATGCATATGGCAGCTTTCCAAAATGGTTGGCTGGATGAGCGTAGTGTGATGTTGGAATCTCTTGTCGCATTTAAGCGTGCTGGGGCTGATGGTGTGCTGACATATTTTGCTAAACGTGTTGCACAGTTATTAAATGAGTAATCAGTCTACTATTGTTTAGGCTGAAATGATCAAGGAAATAGGCTGAGTTAGTATGGTTGATACAGTTGAACAGAATGAAGCGGCAACGGCGCTTGCACAAAGTGAAGCCGCCGCGGCGTTTGAGCAGAGGGAAGCTGCAGCCGCACTGCTGGAAAGTCGTGAAAGTGTAGCGATTACAGAGCAGGAAGTTGAAGAGACACCGGTCGATTTAAAGGCGCCTGAGTTATATATCAACCGAGAGCTGAGCCATCTTCAATTTAATATTCGCGTACTTGAACAAGCGTTGGATGAGCAACATCCTCTGCTAGAGCGCTTGATGTTTCTCTTGATCTTTTCTAGCAATCTTGATGAGTTTTTTGAGATTCGTGTTGCTGAGCAGATGAAGCAGCTTAAATATGGCCGAGAAGCGGTAGGACCTGATGCGATGCACCCTAAAACAGTGCTAGATCGTATTAGTGAGATCTGCCACTTGGTCGTTGATCGTCAATATCGAATCTTAAATGATATGCTCTTCTTGGAGATGGAGAAGGAGGATATCCACTTTATTCGACGTCATTTATGGACGGATGACCAGAAAGCTTGGGTCGAAAATTATTTTCAAGAAAAAGTCGTACCGGTTATTAGCCCTGTTGGCTTAGACCCATCACACCCTTTTCCACGTCTTGTTAATAAAAGTTTAAACTTTATTGTGGAATTAGATGGTAAAGATGCCTTTGGTCGTGAAACTGGTATGGCTATTATTCCTGCGCCTCGCTCTCTGCCGCGCTTAATTCGTCTTCCCGATGAGCTGTGTGATGGGGGGGATAATCTTATCTTTCTCTCCTCTATTATCCATGAATTTGCAGATGAACTGTTCCCTGGCATGAAGGTAGAAGGTTGCTTCCAGTTCCGTATTACCCGTAATGCGGATATGACCTTTGATATGGAAGAGGTGGAAGATCTTGCAAATACATTACGTGGTGAGCTTCATTCGCGTAAGTATGGTGATGCTGTACGACTTGAGGTTGACCAGCGTACCCCGGAAGAGCTGATCGCATTTTTGCAGAAAGAGTACAAGCTTGATGAGTCTCAGACCTACCGTGTTAATGGCCCGGTGAACCTGACGCGTCTAATGGCGGTTCGAGATTTGGTTGAACGTAATGATCTACGTTGGAAGCCTTTCTCACCCGGTGTGCCTGGTAAGCTTAAAGGGGATAATGCCTTTGAAGCGCTTAAATCTGGCGATCAGCTTTTGATGCACCCATTCCAATCATTCACGCCAGTGGTCGATCTACTCCGTCAAGCGGCGAAAGACCCTGATGTGGTTGCAATTAAGCAGACGCTTTACCGTACGGGTGTTAAATCCGACATTGTTAACGCGTTAGTGGAAGCTGCACGGTCTGGGAAAGAAGTAACTGTTGTTATTGAGCTTAGAGCGCGTTTTGATGAAGAGAGCAACCTGCATTTAGCGGCACGGCTGCAAGAGGCAGGCTGTCTTGTTGTGTATGGTGTGGTTGGCTATAAGTGTCACGCGAAAGCGATGTTGATCATTCGCGAAGAGGGGCAAAAGTTGGTGCGTTACTCCCACTTAGGGACAGGTAACTACCACTCAGGCACCGCCCGTTTGTATACAGATTATAGTTATCTCACCGCGGATCAAGATGTAGGTGAAGATGTACATAAGGTTTTCCAGCAGCTTACGGGTATGGGTAAAATACAGAAGCTTAAAAAGCTGTATAACGCACCTTTTACATTGCATGCAAAAATGATCGAGCTAATTCGTAATGAAACCCGTTTAGCTAAATCAGGAAAGCAGGGCCATATTATGGTCAAAGTTAATGGTTTAACTGAGCCTAAGATGATTCGAGCGCTTTATGAAGCGTCGGCTGCGGGCGTTAAAATTGATCTGATTATTCGTGGTATGTGTCGCTTACGCCCTGGTATTGAAGGGCTATCTGATAATATTCATGTGCGTTCTATTATTGGTCGTTTCTTAGAGCATACCCGAGTTTACTATTTTGGTAATAATGGTAAGCCCGAGGTGTTTTGTGCAAGTGCCGATTGGATGGAGCGTAACATGCTTAATCGTGTGGAAACCGGCTTCCAAGTATTTGGAAAGCATGCGGAACGTTTGAAGCGTGAACTGGATTACTATATGAAAGATAACTGCCAAAGCTGGGAATTGCAGGCGGATGGTAGTTATTTGCAAAACCAGCCAGCTGAAGATGAAGAGGTCTTCTCTGCGCAACAAACATTGCTTGAAGAGTTTGCACGATAACGATAAGTGTAAATCTTAAGTGAATAAAAAGCCCAGCTCAGCGTTGGGTTTTTTTGTGCTTGTTGTTATCGAGCAATCTTAATGATCAGGATCTAATAACGCGCTATAACCCTCTTTATAGCTAGGATATTTAAAGCTGTAGCCACTCTCTTTTAAGCGTTGATTGCTACAGCGTTTGCTTCCTGCCCGTCGAGAAGCCGATTCGGAGATGACCTTAATGCTGAGTTGTTGTGCCATCCAATGGGTTACATCATACATTGTGGCAGGAGTATCGTCGGTTGCGAGGTAGATAGTCTCAAGAGGCTCATCATTTAAGGCTTTTGTGATTAAGTGTGCAAGAACACCCGCACAGTCATCGCGATGAATCCTATTTGTAAATTGGGTAGGGGATTCAGGAGCTACATCTCCCCGGCTTACCCTGTTTAATAAGTGATTACGATTCGGTCCATAAATTCCAGTAAAGCGTACCGCCGTTGCCGGATACTCTGTACTTAACGCTGTTTGTTCCGCTTCTAGCATTATCTGCCCACTAAACGCAGAGGGTAAACAAGGACTCTGTTCATCAACCCAGCCGTGATCATTTTGGTGATAGACGCCTGAGCTAGAGGTAAAAAATAGATGTTTAGGTGGAGTGTCTAGGCTGTTAATAATATTTTTTAGGCCATCGACATAGGTTTGTTGATAAGCTTCAGGGGTAAAGCTGGGTGCAGAGGCTGCATAAACTACAATATCGCAATGAATACCTTGTAACTTTGCTTTCAGATCATCAAATTGTGATAGATCTGCGCTTATTCCTTGGATGCCTTGTGGAAGCTGGTTTATATTACGTCTCAGGCCAATGACTTCTTTCCCTTGAGTAGTTAATAACTGACCTAAGGTTGAACCTACATCGCCACAACCTGCGATCAGAATAGTGTGTTGTTGTGTATTCAGTTGCATAAGGCCTCCAATTAACCAAATGGCATCATAGCAAAGGATAACGCTGAATGACTCTAACAGAACTGCGATATATCGTGACGTTGGCCCGAGAACAGCATTTTGGCCACGCTGCAGAAAAATGCTTTGTCAGCCAGCCCACCTTATCTATCGCGGTCAAGAAATTAGAAGAGGAGCTAGGTGTTCCTCTATTTGAACGTAGTAAAAACTCAGTTCGTTTGACGCCTGTAGGCGAAAAAGTTGTCCAGCAGGCGCAACGCGTTCTCGAGCAGGCTGACACAATCAAAGATTTGGCACTTGAGGGTAAAGATCAACTTAAAAGCCCATTAAGAGTCGGTGCTATCTATACGATTGGACCTTATCTATTTCCCCATCTCGTCTCTCAAGTGCAGAAGCTAGCGCCAGATATGCCGCTGTATATTGAAGAAAACTTCACAGAAAGCCTACGTTTGAAAATTCGGAATGGTGAGTTGGATGCCATTATTGTTGCTTTGCCTTTTAGTGAACCGGATATCCTTACTCGCCCTTTATATGATGAAGATTTTGAGATGTTGATGCCAAAGAACCATCCTTGGGCGCAATATAAAACGATCAACAGTGAAGACCTGCCGCAAACGCCTTTGCTGCTGCTGGGTGAGGGGCACTGTTTTCGCGATCAAGTGTTGGAGTCTTGTCCAACCTTATCGCAAACGCTCCATGACCAACACACTATTACCGAGGGGAGTTCACTCGAAACTATACGTATGATGGTGGGTTCTGGATTGGGTTGTTCCGTACTGCCTCAGTCGGCTGTTTATGGCCCCGCTTCTTCAGATCTTGTTGTTACACGTCCCTTTAAAGACCCCGTGCCTCAGCGAACAGTTGGTGTTGCATGGCGTGCGAGCTATCCTCGGCCGCAGGCAATTGATGTATTGATTGATGCGATTGGTAGTTTTAACCCTGCGAGTAAACAATGACGACATCTCTAGCCGGTATACCGGTTAGCGAGCTTAAAGGTGTAGGAGCTGCACTAGAAATTAAGCTCCATAACTTAGGTATTCGTACCTTGCAGGATCTCCTTTTTCACCTGCCTTTACGATACCAAGATCGAACGCATATTGTGCCTATAGGTGCTTTAAGGCCGGGAGATGAATGTGTTGTTGAGGGTGAGGTAAAGCTTGCTGATGTGAGCAAAGGGCGCCGCCGTAGTTTGCTTTGTCGGATTCAAGATGGGACAGGTATGCTGACCCTACGCTTTTTTCATTTCTCTGCGGCACAGAAGAATAACCTTAAACCGGGGGTACGGATCCGCTGTTTTGGTGAGGCACGTACTGGTGCTAATGGTTTAGAGATTGTTCACCCTGAATACAAAAAGGTTGATCCTGATGACCTTGTGCCTGTGGAGGAGCATTTAACACCGATTTACCCCACGACTGAAGGGCTTCATCAAGGACGTTTACGCGCCTTAACTGAGCAAGCACTAGGTTACCTTGAGCAAGGTGCTTTACAGGAACTTGTTCCCGAATCTTTAAGACAAGGTTGGCAGTTTCCCGGCTTGGATAGTGCCGTTGCTTTTCTACATCGACCTCCGGTTGATGCAGAAAAACAACTTTTATTAGAAGGTATGCATCCAGCGCAGAGACGTTTGGCGTTTGAGGAGCTGCTAGCCCACCACCTATCGCTGTTGAAGCTACGTCAAAAAACACGTCAAAAAGGGGCTCCAGAGTTGCCGGGCAGTGGTGAGCTGAAAGCCAAGTTTCTAAATCAGCTGCCTTTTCCGTTGACCGGTGCTCAAACTCGGGTTAGTGATGAAGTCGCTGCTGACCTCTCTCAGGCCTTCCCTATGCTGCGACTGGTGCAAGGAGATGTAGGTTCCGGCAAAACGATTGTGGCGGCCCTAGCGGCCATTCAGTCCGTCGAGAGTGGGCTTCAAGCTGCGGTGATGGCTCCTACTGAGATTCTTGCGGAACAGCACTTTTTGAACTTTAGTCAATGGCTGGAGCCTTTAGGGGTCAAAGTTGCGTGGTTGGCAGGTAAGCTAAAAGGTAAAGCGCGAAAAGAGCAGCTTGAATTAATCCGTAGTGGTGAGGCGCGCGTGGTTGTAGGTACCCATGCGCTATTTCAGGAAGAGGTCGTGTTTTTCGATTTAGGGTTGATAGTGATTGATGAGCAGCATCGTTTTGGTGTACATCAACGCCTCTCTTTACGGGAGAAAGGCCGTAATGGTGAATTGGCGCCTCATCAGTTAATTATGACAGCCACACCTATCCCTCGTACGTTAACAATGAGCGCTTACGCTGATTTAGATTGCTCAATTATTGATGAATTACCACCCGGCCGCACACCTGTTAATACAGTGGTGATTGCTGATAACCGTCGCGAAGAAGTTATCCTGCGGGTGAGAAATGCATGTAAAGATCAGCGTCAGGTTTATTGGGTGTGTACGTTGATCGAAGAATCTGAAGCCTTGCAATGTCAAGCGGCAGAGGTCACAGCTGAAACGTTAAAAGAAACTTTATCCGAACTAAGAGTGGGTTTAGTACATGGTCGTATGAAGCCTGCAGAAAAAGCAGACATTATGCGTCAGTTTAAAGCGGCTGAGCTGGATCTGCTGGTGGCCACTACGGTGATTGAAGTGGGTGTGGATGTACCTAATGCCAGTGTGATGATTATAGAAAATCCCGAGCGGCTCGGTTTAGCTCAGCTCCATCAGCTGCGGGGACGTGTAGGGCGAGGCTCGGTAGAGAGCCATTGTGTGCTGATGTACCATGCGCCACTCTCCAAACAGGGGCGTGAGCGACTGAGTGTAATGCGAGAAACAACCGATGGCTTCCGTATCGCTGAGAAAGATCTTGAATTACGTGGCCCCGGTGAAGTTTTAGGAACAAGACAGACAGGCGTGATGCAGTTTAAAATGGCCGATCTGCAGCGGGATTCAGATCTATTAAGCCGAGTTAAAATGCTCGCCTCTCACATGCAAGACTGGCCTGACAGTTCTGAATCTCTGGTCCAGCGTTGGTTAGGTCGGGGTGAGGATTATGGCAACGTATAATTATTCCAAATATTAATAAGCCTTCGCTGATAGATAGTTGTGATATTCCATTGATAATGAGAAGTGCTTTGATTAAACCGACAGAACAGCAATTAGAACTTATATGCCAGCAACTAGGGCGTACACCACGTGGATTAGCAGGAATTGCCGTACAGAATGAGCAGGGTGTTCCCCTTGTTTTACAGATGGAGGCTTTAGTTGATGATAAGCCGTTCCCGACCCTATTTTGGTTATCGAGCAAAGATATCTATCAAGCGATAGCGGAGATTGAGACTTCAGGAGCTGTAAAGCAGTTGGAGCAGGAGTTGCTGGAGGATGAAGCTCTTCTTACTGAACACCTTGCTGATCAGCAGCGTTATGTGGATCTGCGCTGGTCCACCGTAACTGATGATCAAAAATCACGAATTGATCATTTAGGTTTTACTCATCTCTATCAACAGTATGGGATCGGCGGTATCTCCCAGTGGGACAAAATCCGCTGCCTGCATATGCAGTATGCCTATCATCTGGCTGAAGGCTCGGTGATTGGACGAATATTAGATCAGCGCTTTGATCTTGCCTCCCTACAAACAACGCGTTAAATGACCAGTAGAAATCTTATCTACGGAAAGTTGCTAACTTCTTGTTTATACTCAAGGGGCCGTTGTCGTTAATTACACAGGAGTTTTAAATGCTTAGCCAGACTATGCGCAGCATGTGTGGGTGTTTTTTAGTACTCTGTGGTTTGTCACTGCATCTTAACGCGGCTACGGTCACTTATGATTTTAGTTCTGGTAATCACACCTCCTTACGAGGTAGCAATACAACGTTAACTGCGACTAGTGATCTAAGCAGCTTCACTGACTCCAATATAAATACTCAGAACGGTTCAAGTGCCAGTTATAGCGCCTCTACTCGCCGTCATTATCCCAAAATGTTGTATCGGTTTTCGATTAATGAAGATGCTGCCGATATAAATTCTATTACCGCCACTTGGGTTGGGTTTGGGGATCATTCAAGTAATGGTCAGCGAGGTGCGGTTCTTTATATACGTAACTTTAATGGTAGTTTCGAGCAGCTTGATAGTAGCAGCAGCTCAAGTCTTGATACGTTGACTGGATCGGTCTCTTCTAATATTTCTAATTATATTGATGATGGGGAGATCGAAATATTATCGGTTAACAGTGGGCGGAAACAGAATAATAATCAAAGCGCTACACACTATACTGATTATGTGAAAATTGAGTTAGAAACCACGTCAATAGCTCTGCCTAGCCCGCGTTTAGAGTATCGGTTTGATGAATGTTCACTGGCAACGGGTGTAACCGATAGCGCGAGTTTTTATGATGGTACGGCAAATAGTGCCGATAGCACGGATAGTGTGGCGCAGATTAATCGAAGTTTAGACCTGAGCGCAACGGGCACGCTAGACTGGATTACCGTACCTCAAAGTGCGGTGAACTCTTTAAATGATTTTAGTGTCTCGGTTTGGATTAAAACAGCCGTTTCTAAATCCCAGCAAGAGATCTTCCATGCCTTAGGTAGCTCTACTGGGGATGAGGAGATTGAGATCTACCTCGTCAACAGTACTCAAGTGAGACTTAATGTCGGAGATAGCGGTGCGACGATAAGTGCTGGCACTACACTGACCGATGACAGTTGGCATCACTTGTTAGTAACCCGTAGCGGGAACGGGATGTGTCTTTATGTGGATGGTGGGTTAGCCGGCTGTCATACCTCTGGTAGTTCTGGGCAAATTTCAATTAATGATGCATCGGCTGTTGTTATCGGGCAGGAGCAAGACGCCTTTGGCGGGAGTTTCAGTAGTAGCCAAGCTTTTGATGGCTATATGGATGAATTTAAAATTTATGCTGCAGAGTTAGATGCCTCCCATGCCAGCCAGATCTATACAAATGAAGGTAATGGTTTAAACGCTGATGGAAGTACGCGGGCGTCGGTGACCTGTACCAGTGTACTACCAACCCCCCTTGCCGAATACCGTTTGGATGAGGGTAGTTGGAGTGGCGTTAGTGGTGAAATAGTTGACAGTATTGGGAGCAATAACGGCTCTATTGTTGATACAGGCAGCGGAAATGTAACTAGTATTGTTGACGGTAAAGTTTGCCGTGCAGGGAATATAGGCCAAAATACAACAGCTGCTGAACAGTATGCGATTGATACTACGATCGACATTGATGACCAAGTGGGTAATACCGGCACGATAAGCTTTTGGTACCGATCCTCCACTACATGGGGAACAGATGGCCGTAAAGTCTTGCTCAGTGCCTCAACACCTGATCCAAATAATAAGTATTTTTTCTTAACCGAAGAAACCGATAGTCGTCTCCGGTTTGGTTTGGAAAATACCTCTGATGCAGATTATCGTTACTCCTCTTCAAGCACATTTAGCTATGGTTCATCTGATTGGGTACACCTCGTTGTAACATGGGATATGACGGGCCAGCAGATGCAGCTATTTGTAAATGGAGAGGAGGAGATAAATAGCAGTATCCCTTCAAGTCTGGGTATTGGTGAACTGCTATCGCTTTATGTGGGTGATAATCGTGGTAGTTATATTGCCGGTGAGGGTGCTAACTCTGCGAATGGTGATGTGGATGAAATACTTATTTTTAATTCCGTGTTAAGTAACGCGGATATATCTAGCATCTACACTAACCAAAATGCAGGCAAAAACTATGATGGTTCTTTGCGTCCCGGTTGTTCCGCGTTGGCCGATTGGCATTTTGATGAAAGTGGCTGGAATGGAACTGCTGACGAAGTTGAAGATAGCAGTGGTAATGATAATCACGGCGTGGCTCAAAATGCAGATACAATTTCCTCTGGAGCTATTTGTCGGGCGGGTGATTTTGATGGTGTTACTGATTATGTAACGGCTACCGACTTGTCGCAGTTACAGACAACTGCGAGTCTGATTTTTTGGATTAAAACTACTCAATCAGGGAATGATGTGGCATGGCAAGCGCCCGGTGTGGCGGGTATAGAGGAGAATGGCGGTGCTGATGATATCTTTTGGGGATGGATTGATGCGTCAGGACATATAGGGCTAACCGTCGGCGATGATTACGCAGCGACCAAGTCCAATACAGTGATAAATGATGGGAGTTGGCACCATGTAGTGTTAACACGAGAGGTGGTGTCGGGTGAATATAAAATTTACATCGACGGGGCGTTGGATAAAAGCGGAACAAGCTCTACGGGTGATATTGGTAATGGCTTTTCATCCATCGGACGTATGGAGAACACCCAAGGGACGCCCGTTTACTTCGACGGTCAGTTGGATGAAGTTATTATTTTTGAAGATGTTTTAGCCGATAGTGATGTCAGCGATATTTATGCTAATCAAGTTGCGGGTAAAAACTGGAATGGTACGGTTCGAGAGGAGTGTGCTTCTGCCGTCTCTTACTATGAGATAAGCCATAGCTCTCCTGCGCTCACTTGTGAAGCGGCCAATATAACGATTACGGCTAAAGATGAGAGTGGGCAAAGTATTGCTCCTGAGAGTGGAACCACGATTAGCTTATCGAGTGAATTAGTCGCTGGTGCTAATGTAGCCAATACCTTTAGCCCAGCAACCTACACCTTTGATGGCACATCCATGGCTACCACGGTTCAGTTGATACGTACCTCCGTTGGAGTGCTTGATATCGATGTGGATGATGGCTCTGCAACGGATCGTGACGGAGATATTACTGATCCCGATATTGAGTATGCTGACGCCGCATTTAAGTTTTATGCCGATGGAGTGTTGGATGGGATCGATATTCAGATTGCCGGTAAGCTGAATAATATCGCGCCGAACGCGCAGGTTGTAACAATTAAAGCGATCCAAACTGACCCTGACACGGGCAGATGCACGGCGTTGAAGCCCGGATCGGGCATTAATGTTGGGTTTGGTTACCAATGCATATCGCCCAATACGTGCGCTGCTGATGATGCCTTGTTTGTGAACGGTAATGGGACCCCTGCGCCTGGTGTTGATCTGGCCGGAACTCCAACTTATGTTACTTCTGCTGTCGATTTCAATGCTGCCGGTGAGGGTGAAATCGTTTTTGATTATAGAGATGCCGGGCAAATTCAGCTGTTTGTGCAAGCCGAGGTAGAGGTGACCGGAGGGAGCGGTACAGCGACAATTGAGGGCAGTAGTAACTCGTTTATCGTTAGACCTTTTGCCTTTGGATTTTCTTCTATTCAGGCCGGTTCAGTAGATAATCCACAAGGTGATGAGACTTCAGGTTCTGGCTTTACCTCTGCTGGAAGCGATTTCGATGTCACTGTTAATGCCTATCTTTACCAAACGGCTTACGACACAGATCAAAATGGTGTGCCTGATGCGGGTGTGGATGTCACTGTAGGTAATGACGTGACGCCTAATTTCGCTGGCGATGTTGAGTTAAGTGTTGATTCTTTTACACCGGCGAGTGGTATAGAAGGTAATTTAACAGGAGAGACTCCTCTAACGTTTGAGTCATATTTAACCCGAGGTGGCACGGCAGTCACCGGAACTCTTCAATATGATGAAGTGGGTAGTATCAATATAAAAGCATCCCTTGCTAATTATCTGGGTAGTATCGCCGGGGATGTTACCAGTGTTCCAGTCAAGGTTGGACGCTTCTACCCCGACCACTTTGCGATCGTTAGTGATAGCATTGTGGCAAGTTGCTCATCTTCATTTACTTATATGCAGCAACCTTTCGCTGAGTTTAAGTACACTATAGAGGCTCGGCCAGCAGGGGTGACTGATAGTACGGCGAGTGACGCGCAACGGATTACTCAGAATTATGATTATAACGAATACAGCGGGACTGCAACTATTCAAGCAGAAGCTGAAAATGATAATTTAGGTATAGATTTAGGCACGAGACTGGGTGGCTATTCTAATAGTGATAATTGGCAATTGGGTGAATATGCCTTTGATAGCACGAGCACTTTCTTTAGCCGAAATCCAGATGCGGCGGGGCTAGAAGATGGTCCGTTTAATAAACTGCAACTAGGCCTAAGTATTTCAAGTGAGCGAGATGCTAGAGGGTTCTCTACGAGCGAACTTACAATGAATGCTGCAGATAATAACGATTGTGTTGTCGATGGTAACTGTTCAGCGGCCGCTATAGGTGGAGAGCAAATTCTGCGTTATGGCCGCCTGCAAATTCAATCAGTTCATGGGCCCGAAAGTGAAGACCTTGAGGTGCCTTTCTCTGTGCAATATTGGGATGGTAGCGCTTTTGTAACTAGCCTTGACGACAGTTGTACGGTAATACCGTTAAGCTCAATTGCTTTCGATAGTACTCTAAGTGGAGTGACTGATGCCGAGCGAACAGTGTCTGTTGGCGATGGTAGTACGCTAGGCTCGTTAAATATTACAGGTGCTAATGCTGCGGCAACCGCTGGTGAATTTAATTTAGGCTTTAGTGCGCCGGGCGTTGGAACTGGCGGCGATGATAATACAGGATCTTTCCCTGTCGAAGTGGTCAATCTTGATGCTTGGTTACGCTATGATTGGAATCAAGATGGTAGTGGCGATGATGCTAATCTTCCGGATGCGATAGTGACGTTTGGACGTGCGCGAGGGAGTGATCGTATGATCTTCTGGCAGGAACGTTATCAATAAGCTTGGATAATATTTAGACAATAAAAAAGCAGGCTAAGCCTGCTTTTTTATTGTGCTAAGGGAAATACAATTAGCCGGTAAGCTTAGTGTATTTTTCCATTAGCTGTGCTTCAGTTTCAACATGATCCGGATCTTTAGGGATACAGTCAACTGGGCAAACTTCAACACACTGTGGTGTGTCGTAATGACCTACACACTCAGTACATTTTGAAGGCTCAATCTCATAAATTTCATCACCTGGAGAGATTGCCTCGTTAGGGCATTCCGGCTCACATACATCACAGTTGATGCATTCGTCAGTAATGATCAATGCCATGGTGGCTACCTCACTATCACTCTATAAATTAATGGTCCAGGTGCTCACTCAGGACCTTTGCCACCGAAGGGTGTACAAACTTACTTACATCTCCACCCAAGCTTGAGATCTCACGGATCAGCGTGGAGGAAACAAAAGATAAGTGTTCCGCCGGTGTTAAAAAAATACTTTCTACATCGGGTGTCAAATGTCGGTTCATCGCAGCAAGTTGAAACTCGTACTCAAAATCCGATACTGCACGTAACCCACGCAAAATAATATTAGCGTTCTGTTGCTCAAGTAGTTCTGCTAATAGACAATCAAAACCTACAATGACGATGTTATCAAGGTGTTCAGTTACTTCACGAACCAATGCTACACGAGTTTCTAAGGATAGCATGGGTTGTTTTTTGGGACTTTCAGCAACTGAGACAACGACTTTATCGAAAAGTTTGGCTGCACGTTGAATAAGATCAGCATGGCCATTCGTTATTGGGTCAAAAGTTCCTGGATAAACAGCAATATTCATATATGGTTCACAGGAGTTATTGTCTACTTAAAACTCGCTTAATCAAGTTCTAGTGACATAGCAAGTTTGCAATTGCGGCATATTATCCGAATTGTTCGGGCTGTACAAATACTATAATGGAATGTGTTGATCTCTATCGGTTATAAAAAAACAATTCGTTATTACAAATAACTATAAGGATTTTAGGGGTATTAGTGTGACTCGGTCATGGCGAATAGGTTTTGTTGCTCTGATACTGGTAGCTTTATCAGGGTGCCAAGCGCTACAAAAAGTTGATCAAGGTTTATATCAAGTGGCGGAGTCTGTTAGTGAGCGTGACCGCGTTACTGGGCAGCGAAGTTTGAGTATGGCTAATCGTAGTGCGCAGATAGAGCAGGGAAATGCCTATGTTGAAAAGATCATTGCACAGGAACAAAAAAATAAGCGCCCGATTAATGCGGCAATTAGCCGGACGCAATATCAGCGCCTTGTTCGTATCTTTGACCGTATTCACAAAGTTTCTCATCTGAAGCAGGAGCGTTGGCAGCCGCTGTTGATTAAGCGTAATTCATTTAACGCATTTACTACGGGGGGCACTTATATTGTTGTTCATTCGCAGTTGATGACCGATTTGAAAGATGATGCCGAACTTGCCGCTGTATTGGGGCATGAGATAGCACATACTGTGGCTAACCATGTTTATGAGCGTCAAACACATGCGCAGGTTAGTGCCTTGGTTGGTTCTAATTCTGCGGGACGTAGTGGCTATCAAGCTGCATTTACCCATGAGAGTGAGCGAGAGGCGGATCGCATTGGTATTTTGTATACAGCGCTGGCGGGCTATGACCCTCTCGCTGCAAGCCGTATTTGGCAGCGTAAATATACGCAGGAGGGGAATGCTCGTGCGCTGTTTCACCATGATCACCCAGTGAATGCCGAACGTTATCAAGAAGCAAAAACTGTAGGGACGAAGGTACTGCCCTATTACAAAAAGAATCAAATTAATCCACGCGCTGCTGCCCTGCTAGATAATAACGTGCTGTGGCAAAAAAATAGTAATGAGGTTGCTGCTGGTGAAGGGGGTGGAGTTACAGCGTTGTTATCGACTGCTCTAGGCGCATATGTCCAGCATCAGCAAGCTAAAGGTGAAGAGCTACGTCAGCTTCAGCAAGCGAATTTTGTTAAGTCGGTGGAGTCTGTTCTCAAGGTTGAGTCAACGCGCAAGGCGGGGTCTCATCTTTTAGATACCCGTTGGCGCTATGCTGCTAATGGACCTACCTTAACTAATGTTGTGATGGGGTTATATCTAAAACGTAATGGGAAAATAGAGCGTTATGTTTCCCATGTGGACGGATATATCAAACCAGGACAAGTTTTTACAGCGAGATTTTCACTGCCAAACTCGCTTAATGTTGATGACCTTAAAAAATACAGCGCCAAATTATATTTGGATGATGTGCAAGCCGCGCGCTAATTTTACTTTTATAGGTGTTTTCATAAGAGACTTAATCTTTCTGTAACTTATCGAGTGTAGTGACTACTATATAATGCGTATCCGATTTAATGGACGGTTGTTAAAGGTATATGTCACGAAGGACCAAAGAAGAAGCAGAACAAACACGCCAGTTGCTTTTGGATACAGCATTAACTTTATTTGCTGAGAGAGGTATCTCTAATACTAGCTTGAAAGATGTTGCGTCAGCGGCGGGGCTGACTCACGGTGCGCTTTATTGGCATTTTAAAAACCGTACAAACCTTGTTGAGGCGCTGTATGATGAATGTCGTTTTCCTATAGACGATATCTTTATCGATCAGCTGCAATCGGCACGACAAGATGCGTTAGAGTCATTGGGTGAATTTATTACGCAGTGGAGCGCGCTCATATTAGCCGAAGGGCGCCCTGCACGTATCTGGCAGGTTTTCCATCAAGGTGTTGCTCACACAGTTGAGCTACAAGCAATCTCGGATAAGATTCGGGATGAACACCGAGAGTGGTTACACCTATTAGCAAAAATTGTTAAAAAAGCACGTAAGCAGAAGCAGATTGCTCAGAAGCCTTCACGGGGAGGCGATCCTATACCGGCCGCAGCTTTAGGTTTGATCATGGGTATTACAACAAGTATTCGTAATACGGGATCTGGGTTGGTCGATAGCAAGCAGCAAATTAAATGTCTTACTCAACATTTTTTATATGGCTTGGAGATATAAGCATAATAAATGCTTATATCTCAGAATCTGAGATTCGTTGATATAGGCGGTAAGTAACCTGCCCCGCCGTTTTTTTACGATGCTCATGCCAATGGGCTGGAACGTTGGGGTCTATAAGTTCTGCTTCAGTTTCAATGTAGATATAAGCGTTGTCGCGGAGCAAATTTCTCTTTTCCAGTAGTTCACAGCAGGGAGCTATTAGGTTTTTCCTAAAGGGGGGGTCCATAAAGATTAGGTCATACTTACTTTCCTGATCTTGTTGTCGAGACTCCAGCCATTCTAGTACATCAGCTTGAATAACCTCTCCATTTTGAGCTTTTAAACGCTGTAGATTGTTATTTAATTGACGAGCAGCTGCCGTATCTTTCTCTATGAAGGTGGTACGTTCTGCACCTCGAGAGAGAGCCTCCAAGCCCAGAGCACCACTACCACTAAACAGATCTAAAGATTGAGCGCCGGGTACGATCGTTTGTATCCAATTAAATAGCGTTTCTCTGACACGATCAGGTGTAGGGCGTAAGCCTTCTGTGGCTAAAAACTCAAGTTTACGCCCTCTCCATTCACCACCAATAATGCGTAGCTGAGAGCTTGGTGTAGATGGTTTGCCTTGTTTGCGACGAGGTGGGTTTTTATGGCTCATTTATGGTCCTTAAAGCACTGGAGATTGGAAAAGGCTAATAGGTTGCGATCTATCCAGTGCTTGCTGTGTCTGCTTAATAATATCATCCGCGTCTTGATCTAGAATCTGATCAATATAGATTTCCATTGTATCAGTTGGCAGCTGATAAAAAGCGATTAAGCTCAAAGCGGTGACTTGGTTCATATTGTCACGCATACGTTCTTGCCAGTTTGCTGCGAGTCGGTTTTTACTCTGCTCAACTAAATCCTCATTAATCTGTTGCTGTAGTTGAGGCAGAATAGGCTCGGGGTTCTGATCGCCTTCAAAAATAAGCGCCTGAAAACCTATATCCTTGAGGGAAGCCCAGAGAATGCGGAAGTTTAGTTTGTGTTGTTCTTTGTATTCGGTCAGTAGATCTTGCACGACTTGAGCGGTAATGCGGTGTGTAACAAAGTCCTGTGATGCTCGCGGAGGAAGAGATTGCCCAAGCAGTAAACGGAATCTATCTCCTAGGCTTTGTTCGCGAACCAGCGCGGCGCTATTAATTTGAGCTTTTTGGGTTTGGTGTGATTGTAGCGAGTGTGGCAGTTGCTCCTCAATAACCTCAACATAATCCTCCGCATCCTCTCCACTGATAGCAAATATAGGTGCGTCAAATAACCCAAGATAGGAGTCGTTAAGCAGACTGAGTACGGCAGTATTATTGCTGGGTTGGAGCTGTTGATAGAAATAGTTAATCAATTTTTGTTCTTCTGATTGATCAGCTAAATAGTAACGTGCCTGAATTTTTGTAAACGGCTCCTTCCAGCGAACACTATCAACCGGCTTATTTAGGGTTTTCCATATAGTGTTGAGCTCTGGTAATGGTTGGCCGCTAGCCCAAGATAAAGTGATTTCGATACGGTCTTGCTTAGGATTGACGTTATAACTATAGGTGGGGCTGGCTAATGACCGTAAACGTTGCTGTAAAATTAAGCTTTTTAATTGCTGAAGTTGTTGTTGAGTATTATTGAGCGCTGGCTGAGTAGCTAAAAGAAAAACCAGCTGCATCGGTTGGTCGTCCAGTTCCATCCAATAGATGGTTTTACTGTCGTTGTTTTCGATGCTGTGATACTTAACCGCACCGGGTCCCATAGATGAAAGAATAAGAATGGCGATGAGGCTGAACCATACTAAGCCTACAAGATATTTGCGATTGAAAATGGGGCGGTACTCGTTTGTCATCTTGAAGATTCTCAGGCACTAAATGTTCATATAACGGCGCTTTGGCTTAAACCAATTTGGCCTAAGCATAAAGATAGAACCGCTTGGGTCTCTGATCTGGGTTATGCTGCCGATTTACTGTGATAAGATACCAGACTTTGTCGATGAACTGCTGATTTTTCAGTTGTTATAAGGTAATTGAGAGTGGATAGCGGATGTTAAGTTTACAAGAGATGTTTGTTGATAAAGGTTGGGATACCAGTTACATCGCTTATGCCGGTGCCTTTATTACAGTTGTCGTGTTGGCGGGTATCTATCGTTATCTTCGTGATGACAATTCATCCGATTGATTTGCTATTGGCAATAATCGAATTTTTTTAAGCTGAGGTTGGGGTTGTCTAACGCCTTAGCATGAGGACGTTAAATGTTTAAAAAACTGAAATCCATGTTCGGAGGCTCTTCAGCTGAAGAAACCGTTGAGCATAGTGAAGTAGAAAATAACTCAGTTGAGAAAGTTGAAGAGAGCCAGCAGCCGATCGCTGAGCTAAAAGAGAATCAAGCAGAGCAGCCAGCGGTTGCAAAAACTATAGATGAGCAAGATTCTGTTGCTACGGAAAATGTTGAACCAGAAATAGAAACAGTTGAGCCGGAAACCGTTCCTGAAACTATTGCCGCTGAGGTTTTTGAAGAGACGCCTACGCTCTCTAAGGAGCCGGCTGAAAAAGAAGAGATAGTTGATGCGATCATAGATGAAATACCTGAACCTGAAGAAGCAGAGGTCGACCTGAAAAGCGAAGATCAGGTGGAGGAGAAAAAAGGCTTCTTTGCGCGAATCAAAAAGGGTTTAAGTAAAACTAAAGCAAGCTTAACTGAGCAGCTAGGTAACATCTTTTTAGGCGCTAAGGAGATCGATGATGATCTACTTGAAGAGATTGAAACCCTACTGTTAATGGCTGATGTTGGGGTTGAAGCAACCTCCGATATTATTGGTCGTTTGACAGAAAAGGTTGCCCGTAAGCAGTTGGGCGATCCGCAGGCATTGCAGGCGGCTTTAAAAGAGGAGTTATCAACTCTTTTACATCAATCAGAACAGCCATTGCAGATTGATTGCAGTCAAAAGCCTTATGTTATTTTGATGGTAGGTGTTAATGGTGTAGGCAAAACGACGACCATCGGTAAGTTGGCTAAGAAGTTCCAAAGTGAAGGTAAGTCTGTCATGTTGGCTGCGGGTGATACCTTCCGTGCGGCCGCTGTTGAGCAGTTACAAGTTTGGGGGGAGCGTAATAAAGTTCCCGTCGTAGCTCAACATACAGGAGCCGATTCTGCCTCGGTTATCTATGACGCTGTACAATCGGCACAAGCGAAGAATATTGATATTTTGATCGCTGATACGGCAGGTCGTCTACAGAACAAAGATAACCTGATGCAAGAGCTTGAGAAAGTTGTGCGTGTAACGCAAAAGCTATCGCCTGAAGCGCCCCATGAAGTTATGTTAGTACTTGATGCCGGTACAGGCCAAAACGCACTGAGCCAAGCTAAGATTTTTAAAGAGAGCGTTGGCGTCACAGGTATCTCACTGACCAAGCTAGATGGTACAGCTAAAGGTGGGGTAATCTTTGCTATAGCTAAGCAGATGGATCTGCCGATTCGCTTTATCGGTGTTGGTGAGCAGATTGATGATTTGCGCCCTTTTAACTCACAAGAGTTTGTAGACGCCCTGTTTGATTAGCGGCATCTAGCCTAACTTTTGTATACGTGTTTGGATATGACCGTCAGCGATGATTAAGTTTGAGAACGTCAGTAAACGCTACCCAGAAGGGCATGACGCCCTGCGTGATGTCAGTTTTAGACTAAACCGCGGGGAGATGGCCTTTCTTACAGGACACTCTGGCGCAGGTAAAAGTACCCTTCTCAAATTAATTATGTTGATGGAAAGGGCAAGTCGTGGACAGGTGTCTATCGCAGGTCAAGATCTTGCTCAGTTTAGTCGTGACGATATCCCCTATCATCGACGTCGTATAGGTGTGGTTTTCCAGAATCACCAGCTGCTATTTGATCGCAGCGTATTTGAAAACGTCGCTTTGCCTCTACATATCTCCGGCTACGATGAGGAAGATATAGGTAAGCGGGTACGTGCAGCGTTAGACAAAGTTGGTTTGTTACATAAAGAAAAACTCAACCCTATTACTTTATCCACAGGTGAACAGCAGCGTATAGGTATTGCCCGTGCGATTGTGCATAAACCTCAAGTTCTATTAGCGGATGAGCCGACAGGTAACTTAGACCCTGCGTTGTCTGAAGAGATTATGCGTCTGTTTATGGAATTTAATCTCCACGGTACTACGGTTTTAATCGCAACCCATGATTTGGCTCTAGTATCACGTATGCCCTATCGGACATTGACCCTTGATCAAGGGAGACTGATTAATGTCTAACCGTGAACCGATCAAAAGAGGGGCGGAGCGTCAAAGGTCCGTAGAAAAGCCCGCAGTCGATGGAGCAGCTGCTTCTGCACATAAAGGGGCGGCAAAGCATAAGGTTGATTTTGTCGCAGAGTTTAAAAGCTGGGTTCGCCATAACAAAAGTACGGCAAAACAATCATTGCAGCGTTTGTGGTTAACTCCTCTGCCTAGTTTTATGACATTGGCGGTGCTTGCGATCGCTTTAGCGCTTCCCGGCTTAATGTTTGTTGGTCTAAAAAATATAAATCAGCTAAGTGGTGAATGGAAAGGTGATCCGCGTATATCTCTCTATTTACAAAAGACTCTGCCTGTAGAAGAAGCGGAACGCTTTAGTCAGAAAATGTTACTGCGAACGGATTTAGCTGCGGTTGAATTAGTGACTAAAGAGCAAGGTTTACATGAATTTCAGCGCATATCAGGCTTTTCGGACGTGCTGGAGTTTCTCGATAAAAACCCGTTGCCAGCGGTTGTTGTTGTACAGCCATTGGATAACAAAAAGTCTGTTCTAACCGCGCTTCAACAAGAGCTTATCGCACTCCCAGAGGTGGAGGATGCAGTACTTGATATGGTGTGGGTTGAACGTTTAGCGTCCTTTGTTCGATTAGCAAATCGTTTAGTATTGGTCTTAGGCGCCTTATTAGCACTCTCCGTTTTGCTGGTGGTGGGTAATACAATTCGGTTGTCTATAGAAAGTCGTAAAGATGAAATTCAAGTGGCTAAATTAGTAGGCGCAACGGATGCTTGGGTTAAGCGGCCATTTATCTATACAGGTTTTTGGTTTGGGCTGATCGGCTCATTTATCGCTTGGATATTTGTGGAAATTAGCTTTCTTTTGATTAGTGCCCCAGTAGGACAACTTATTGAGCTATATCAAACAGACTTTGAATTACAACGCTTAGGCTTTATGGATAGTCTATCCTTGATTGGTGTTGGAGTACTGCTGGGTTTGTTTGGGGCGAGATTAGCGGTTGGCCGTCATTTGAGAGAGATAGAACCTCAGTAAATCGATTTCATCGAGCAGTAACATTTGCGTTTTATTGTTATCCTGCTATATTTTTCGGTCCGTTATGCCAAGTAACGGAAATTAGATTGAACTTTTGTACTATAAATTGAGTCATATTTGCGAACTTTAGAAGATGCAAAAATGATGCGAGGTCATTAATGAGCACTAGCTTACAAGTTATTGATACACTTTCTCCGGGACGTAATCTGGATGCATATATGCAGTCTGTTACTGCTATACCAGTATTAAGTGCCGAAGAGGAGCGTTCTTTGGGTGAGCGTTTGCATTTTGATGGTGATGTAGAAGCGGCTCGCCGCTTGGTTATGTCTCACCTACGCTTTGTTGTTCACGTTGCTAAAACCTATTCTGGTTACGGTTTACCTTTAGGGGATCTAATTCAGGAAGGTAATGTCGGATTGATGAAAGCCGTTAAACGCTTTGATCCTACTATGGGCGTGCGTCTGGTCTCTTTTGCTGTGCATTGGGTGAAAGCCGAAATGCATGAGTTTATTCTGCGTAACTGGCGCATTGTTAAAGTAGCGACTACTAAAGCTCAGCGTAAGTTGTTTTTTAATCTTCGTTCGAAGAAAAAAGGCTTAGGCTGGATGACAACGGATGAAGTTAATTCTATCGCAGAAGATTTAGGTGTAGATGCTAAGGTTGTACGTCAAATGGAAGGCCGTATGGCATCCGTTGATACTGCATTTGATGCGCCTGAAGGTGCTGACGATGAACAGGCTGCTTGGGCGCCTGCGCACTTCCTTGAAGATAAAAGTGCAGATCCGTCGCAGCAAGTAGAAGATAGCAACTGGGAGCAAGACTCTCAGCGACGTTTGATGAGCGCTATGTCCGATTTAGATGAGCGCAGTAAAGATATTCTAGCGCGTCGTTGGTTGTCTGATGATAAAGCAACTCTGCATGAGTTAGCTGCGGAATATGAGGTTTCAGCCGAACGTATCCGCCAGTTAGAAAAGAATGCGATGAAGAAGATCCGCATCTCTATGGAAGCCTAGTCAGTACTATTTTAGAAAAAGCCGCGCAAAGCGGCTTTTTTGTGCCTGCAATCTAAGCGTTTGGTACAGATCTCTAGCTACATGGATGAACTATTTCGGTATAATCTTTAATATATCTGGGTTCCTAATGTCGAAAAAACTTATATTAATGATCTCGGCAATGAGCGGTTTCTTTGCCGTTGCCTGCGGAGCGTTCGGTGCGCATGGCTTAAAAGATCTGCTTGAGCCAAACTTGTACGCAGTCTATCAAACCGGTGTGGAATATCAGTTTTATCACACTTTTGCACTGCTATTTATTGCGGTAGCTCCGGCGAATTTATCCAGTAAACACTTAGGATGGGCGGGTATCGCATTTACATTAGGGATCCTACTTTTTTCCGGCAGTCTTTATCTGTTAGCGTTGACGGGCATTAAGGTGCTTGGGGCGATAACCCCATTAGGTGGCGTGGCTTTCTTATGTGGGTGGGCACTCGTCGGCTATACAGCAATTATTTCGAACAGGAGATAAATCAATGCAGATTCAGGTAAATGGTGAGATGCTGCAAGTGCAGGATGAGATCACCCTTACTGGCCTGATTTCACAGCTTGAGCTTGGTGATAAACGCATTGCTATTGAGCTTAATTTAGAAATCATTCCCCGTAGTGAACATGCAGAAACAGTATTGAAAGAAGCGGATCGCGTTGAAATTGTCCATGCGATTGGTGGAGGTTGAGGTCGATAGTTTTAAGCCTAAAATCGACTCATAATTACTACAACTTTTTTGGATATAGATCATGTCTCATCAGAATGACCCATTGATTATCGCAGGGCAGAGTTATAACTCACGTTTGTTAATTGGTACTGGTAAATACAAAGATTTAGAAGAAACCCGTATCGCTATTGAGGCAAGTGGTGCCGAGATTGTGACGGTTGCCGTTAGACGTACCAATATAGGGCAAAACCCAGATGAACCTAATTTATTGGATATCATCACACCCGATAAATACACAATTTTGCCTAACACAGCAGGCTGCTTTAACGCAGAAGACGCAGTGCGTACCTGTAAATTAGCGCGTGAGTTAATGAATGGCCACGACCTAGTAAAACTTGAAGTTTTAGGTGATCAGAAAACGCTTTACCCAAATGTGGTTGATACCATTAAAGCAGCGGATAAACTGGTCCAAGACGGTTTTAAAGTCATGGTTTATACCAGTGATGATCCCATCGTGGCGCAAGAGCTAGAGAGCCTTGGCTGTGTAGCTATCATGCCATTGGGTTCTATGATTGGTTCTGGTTTAGGTATTTTGAATCCGCACAACATCAACGTCATTATGGAAGACGCGAAAGTGCCTGTATTAGTGGATGCTGGTGTAGGTACGGCGTCTGAAGCGGCTGTTGCCATGGAAATGGGCTGTGATGCGGTGCTGATGAACTCAGCTATTGCCGGTGCCCGTAACCCTGTTTTAATGGCGTCAGCTATGCGCAAAGCCATTGAAGCGGGTCGTGAAGCGTTTCTTGCGGGTCGTATGCCGCGTAAACGATATGCCAGTGCATCCTCACCAATGGATGGCACTATTATTGGCTAGGCTGCTGTTTCTACAGTAGTTACGCTAAGTTCGAAGCTATGGAATATTTTTTTAGCCTGATCGAAAGATCAGGCTTTGCTTTTTAGGTCAGGTTGATGTCAGAAGAGAATAAGGTCGAACAACAGCAGGATGGAAATCCCGCTGAAGAAAAGCACATGCGTACGGTTAAAAGCTTTGTACTACGCGCGGGTCGGAT
Source organism: Neptuniibacter sp. 2_MG-2023 (assembly GCF_030547495.1). NCBI lineage: Bacteria > Pseudomonadati > Pseudomonadota > Gammaproteobacteria > Oceanospirillales > Oceanospirillaceae > Neptuniibacter > Neptuniibacter sp. 2_MG-2023. The sequence continues at coordinate 32,374 of NZ_JAUOQC010000017.1, forward strand.
GACCGAAGGGCAACAGAAGGCGATGGATGATGTCTGGCCAATCATGGGGCTAGAGCTGAAAAATGGCCTACTGGACTTTAACCAAGTGTTTGGTCGCGAAGCGCCTGTAGTTCTTGAGATCGGTTTTGGTATGGGCGATTCACTGGTTGAGATGGCGAAAGATCAGCCAGAAAAAAACTACATCGGCGTTGAAGTTCACCGTCCGGGTGTTGGCCGCTTACTCAGCAATGCAGAAAAGGAAGGCCTAACCAATATCCGTGTTTTCTGTGAGGATGCTATTGAAGTCTTAGCCCAATGTATTCCAAATAATAGCTTAGATTGCATACAGCTCTTTTTTGCTGACCCCTGGCATAAAAAACGTCACCATAAGCGCCGTATCGTACAACCTGAATTTGCACAAACCCTACGCCAGAAGCTAAAAGTAGGCGGAGTCTTCCATATGGCAACCGACTGGGAAAACTATGCGGAACATATGATGGACGTGATGAGCGCCGCTGAAGGCTATGTTAATTTCGCCGGTGAGGAGCAGTATTCTCCCCAACCTGAATGGCGTCCGGTGACCAAATTCCAGAAGCGCGGAGAGCGTTTAGGTCACGGGGTTTGGGATTTGATGTTTGAGAAAACCAGCTAAATTATTCTTGCTTTATGACAGATCAAAATAAAAAGGCTGATGCAATGCATCAGCCTTTTTTTTAGTGCCGAATAGGTATGAGCTGTCTCTTTGTGTTGTCTTTAACGCCCTAGGCCGTGTACTTGTTTTGCGATCCCGACTAGGTTACAACGATAAGTAGATCAGACAGGTGGATGTCTGGCATGGGGAGGTATATGGAGCCTGTATTAGTGGGGTTCTAATACCTATGCTTGTTTTGTCACGGAAGATAGGGATTCAACTCTTTAGTTTTTCCTTCCTTTTCAAATCACACTATCTGTTTTTATTTACTTGCGGTAAGGGTAGATATACTGGGTCCGTGTATATAAATGTTAGGTGCAAAGGAGTGTGCGTGAGTCTCTTAAGTTTTCTATTTAAGAAAAAGAAACCATCTTTGCAAAAAGAGGATGGGTTACTAAAAACCAGTGGTGAATTGATCTCTGAAGTAACGGATGGTACCAACTTGGTTGATGGCAAACAAACTTGGGAGCTAGCAAGTGAAAAAAAGGATGATCTAGAGGCCATGAAATATTGCTGTGATACGGAGTTAAAAAAAATGGGAAAAGCAGATTTAGTTTCTGCTCCGTATTACTTTGAGCGTGTTGCAATTCTTTCTAGAAAGAACAAAGACTACCAGCAAGAAATATTCTACTGTGAGCAATACATTGAAAAGGTAGAGTCCTTCTATTTGAAAAATGGAGTTAAGGGTATAGCTGATGTTAGAAAAGGTCCAAGATTTAAAGCCATTGTAAAACGGTTACCAAAAGCGAAGGAGCTCTATGTCAAGCAAAGCACTTAACAAAGCAATGAAAAATCGCCCACAAAAAGCTGTGAGCTGGACTTGTTACACTCGTCTTTTATTATGGCGTTAGGCCTACATTAGGAACAAGGTTATGAGTAACGACTACTTCATAAAGGATGAGGAAAAGCTTTTGATAGCTATTCTCGATAAATACGTTGAAGACAATGGTGAGCAATTCGCTGCGCTTGATGCGTATCAGATTTCGTCACTTGATCCACTGTTATTCGAAAATGTCCCGAGAATAACGAAAGAAAAAGTGCACAATCGACAAAATTCAGATGGTAGATATTTTGAAAATTTAAAACTTAAAAAATTTATATCAGGCGAAGGGATCGCTAGCCCCTATCATTTTTACCTAACACCACTTGGGTTTCAGGAAGGACAAAGACTCAAGTCACCAAAGGCACATTTCTGCAAGCATTACTGGAAGTTCCTGCTTGGATCAACTTTTTCGTTCTTAGCTGCTCTGGCAGCAATCGGGAAGTACATACAATGCTAATCAAAACCAGCGGTACAGCTCAGTGGCTAAGCTCACCTTCATCACCGTTAAAATAGCCAAGGACAGGTACTCTGTAAGCGGCTTCGGCCAAAGGTTGGCCTCCTACAGGCGCTTGCTTTGAATGACAAAGTATCTGTAGGAGCTCATCCTTTATACTCGGAACGGGTGCCAGAGCGAAAGGCTGGTGGCTAAGCTCGCTTAGTCGCAAGAACATCAACGGAGTCCGCTCTTGCTTTTTCCACTCCTTTAAGAAAACATCACGCCGACAAATCGTTTACTGGGAACAGAGCTATGTCGAAAAAAGTTGTTACTTTTGAGTACGAGAAAGAAACTAAAAATAGTGTGCGTTATAAGGAAGTACCTGACGAAGGTACAGCCCCGATTGTGGGTTCTCTGTATGTTCAGAAATGGTTTGCGGGTGAGAGTAAAACCCTTGAAGTAACGATCGAGAAGAAAGACTAGAGCCCCTCAGATAAATAGCTTCCAACGTGCTAAGCATTAATCGACTTCTATTGTGATAAAGGGTGTGGTTTCTAAGTTGATAGTGTCGGGCACAAAAAAGCCCGCTTGGGGAGCGGGCAAAAGTCTGACTAGAGGAGCTTATGACAATAAGCTAGTGCTAATTCGCTTTACAGGAACATGCGATTAGCGGCATTTCTTTTCACCGTGACGATCATTTTTGTGGTGGAGACGATGTTTAGATTTTTTGTCATCCATTTCGCTTTTTAATTCGATGAACTGTTTCTCCTGTTCGGGTGTTAGGATCTCAAACAGTTTCTCTTTCTGTTCCGCTTTTTCCAAAATCATAGATTTAGTTTGATCTTGGGCTTGTAGCACTAAGCTATTCAGCTGTGTTTGGTAGTCTGCTGCGCTTGGATCAAGCTGCTGAAGCTGTTTAAACACATCTTTACGAGATGCTTGTTTATCTCCGCGCTTCTCCTGTTGGCTTAACATCTGCTCTTTTAGCTGAACCTGCTGTTCTTTTGTTAGGCTCAGGTCTTTGGTTAAGTGCTCAATACGATGTTCGATACGGTGTTCGTGACGTTTTTGCATACGATCGTCATCGTCGGCATGCGCTAATGTAAAACCAGCGCCAGATAGAGTAATGATCGCTGCTGAAAGTCCTGCAATAAGTTTGGTACGCATTTTCGTCTCTCCGGTGTTTGTCTGTTTCGATGTAGTGAAGTTTGCATGATGTCACCGCAAAGTTGGGTATAAGTGTTGTAAAGATGGGTAAATACGGAAATCTGAAAAGACTTTTTAACGCAAGAAAGCGGAGATAGGTGCTTTTTACTCAGAATGACGCCTGTAGGAACTCACCCTTTATACCCAGAGCGGGTGTCAGAGGGAAGCCCTTGAGATAATTTTTAGCTTGCTAAGGTAAGCATTGATCGATCTCTGTTGTGATCACAAGTGTGGCTTCTCAGATGATTTATGGGCAAAAAAAAGCCCGCTTGGGGGGCGGGCAAAAGTCTGACTAGAGGAGCTTATGACAATAAGTTAGTGCTAATTCGCTTTACAGGAACATGCGATTAGCGGCATTTCTTTTCACCGTGACGATCATCTTTGTGGTCGGGACGATGTTTAGATTTTTTGTCATCCATTTCGCTTTTTAATTCGATGAACTGTTTCTCCTGTTCGGGCGTTAAGATCTCAAACAGTTTCTCTTTCTGTTCCGCTTTTTCCAAAATCATAGATTTAGTCTGATCTTGGGCTTGTAGCACTAAGCTATTCAGCTGTGTTTGGTAGTCTGCTGCGCTTGGGTCAAGCTGCTGGAGCTGTTTAAACACATCTTTACGAGATGCTTGTTTGTCTCCGCGCTGCTCCTGTTGGCTTAACATCTGCTCTTTTAGCTGAACCTGCTGTTCTTCTGTTAGGCTCAATGTTTTAGTTAAATGCTCAATGCGATGTTCGATACGGTGTTCGTGACGTTTTTGCATACGATCGTCATCGTCGGCATGCGCTAATGTAAAACCAGCGCTAGATAAAGAAATAATCGCTGCTGAGATACCTACAATAAGTTGTTTACGCATTTTGTTCTCTCCGGTGTTGTCTGTTTCGATGTAGTGAAGTTTGCGTGATGTCACTGCAAAGTTGGGTATAGGAGTTGTAAAGTTTAGTAAATGCGCATTAACGGTCAGGTTTTTTAAAGCTAAAAGCTCTATTATTTAATGGCAGTATTGATAACTAATAGTTGGGAAGTATAAGTATGGGTGACAAGCAACGACTACTTATGGTCGATGACGATACAGAGTTGTGTGAATTGATAGGGGACTATCTGGAGCACGAAGGCTATCTGATGGAGTATGCACATAATGCCGATGAGGCTTGTGAGCGGTTGGCCCGTGCGGATCGTTATGATCTGATTATTTTGGATGTAATGATGCCAGGTAAAAGTGGCTTGGAGTTATTACAACAGATTCGCCCTAAGGTTCAGCTTCCCGTCATTATGTTAACGGGTCGGGGTGAGGATATTGATCGTATTCTTGGGTTAGAGATGGGGGCGGATGATTACCTGAGTAAGCCCTGTAATCCTCGTGAGCTGCTTGCGCGTATTAGAGCGGTACTTCGGCGTGCAGAGCCTCAACAGCGAACTACGCTCTTTCCTGAAGCTTCAGTGGCTGTTGGTGGCGTTAGTTTAGATCCAGGTATTCGCGAAGTAAAAGTAAATGGAAACGAAATTGATCTGACGGGTACCGAATTTAATGTATTGGCTTACCTTATTGCTAATGCAGGTAATGTTTTAGAGAAAGAGCAGCTGACTGAACTGGTGCTTCATCGGAAGCTCGCTGCTTATGATAGAGCTATTGATGTTCATGTTAGCCGAGTTAGGCAGAAGTTAGCGGAGCATCTTTCAGGAAAAGAGCTTATTAAAACGGTGCGTGGAGTAGGTTATCAGTTTGTTAAAGGTGAGCAATGAAGTGGTATAAGCGTCTATTCTGGAAAGTTTTTGCCTCTATTTGGGCCGTCAGCTTTATCGTGCTACTGGCAACGATTTTCTTTGTCGGCGCAGTTACTGAGCAAGATCGTTTTAAAGAGGTCGTCACTGCGAAAGCTCAAGGCTATGCAGAGATAATGGTTGAAAAGTATGAGCGTAAAGGCTTTCAAACCTTATTGCCGCGCCCACCTCCACCGCCGCGGCATCGCGATGATGACGATGATAAGGAGAGCGGTAAAAAGGACAAACACGCTAGGGACAATAATCAGCGTGAGAATTTTCGTCGTGATGTTTGGTGGAATATTTCTGAACGCGTTTTTATTACTGATCTAAAGCAAAAGAAAAAAGTGATTGGTTTTAATAACTTCCGGCGTGATGCGGATTCGCTTTATGTTTTTAATGTGAGCTCCGATAGTGGGAACATTTATCAAGTTGATGTAGATCTGCATTGGGATGCTTCGCCATTTACCCATGTTTTAGCGACGATTCTGTCCGTGCAGATGGTACTTATACTGCTGATCGCTTCTGCAGGCGCGTTGCTCGTTTCGATGATTATCACAAGGCCATTAAACTTGCTGCGAGAGCATAGTCAGGCGATTTATCGTGGAGAATTAGAACGTCGTACTGATAAAAAGCTGCGTAAAAGAGGGGATGAATTAGGTGAGCTAGCCCGTGATTTTGATCGCATGGCTGATTATGTACAACAAACAATCACATCGCATCAACGTTTAATGCAGGATGTTTCCCATGAGCTCCGTGCTCCTTTAGCCCGTTTGCAGGCAGCTGCAGGTATAGCTGAACAGCGCATGGGAGAAGATGATAAAGCGGTGCAGCGAATTATTCGTGAATGTCAGCGCTTAGATCAATTGATCGGGGAGATTCTATCTTTGTCTCGCCTTGAGCAGATGGAGGGGCTTGGTGAAAATGTATGGCTCTATCCTTTGTTACAGGAATGGGTGGATGATGCACATTTTGCCTACCCAAAAAGGGAGTTCTGTCTTGATATGAAGTCCGATTGTGAGATCGGCGTGAATGTTAAATTGCTGGAGCGAGCGATTAATAATATTTTAGGTAATGCCTGTAAACATACACCTGAAGGCACTCAAATTGATTTAACGGTGGATAAAGCAGATCAGTGTGTTGTTTGTATTCGAGATCATGGCCCAGGTGTTACTGAAGAGCAATTGACACAGTTATGTAATCCCTTCTATAGAGGGCAGAGTCAAACAGAAGGGTATGGCTTAGGCCTAAGTATTGCGCAGCGCGCGATAGAGCGCTTAGGCGGAACGCTCGTTTTACGTAATCATCCAGAAGGTGGGCTAGAAGCTATAATCCGCTTGCCTTGTGCACGTAATCAGTAAAAGATAATTTACCTAAGACTAGGTAATTTTAACGGGACGCTGTTATAGGCGATTATCGGATTCTCAATAATCCCAATCGGTGTCCGTAAGATCTGCAGGCGTTAAATCATAACGCCTTAAGATCGTTTGGATTTTTCCTTGTTGATAGAGTTGCATCAATTGCTGATTGAACCTATCAACTTGATCTTTAGAAAATCTGCTTTTTGATAGCCCTACGTAATAGAAAACATGCTTATAGAAACCTGCAGGGCGTATAGATGCCAGCTGTAGTTCTTTGATAACTGTTTTTACTACATCTACGTTACCGAAAACCAAATCACATCGGGCACCATTGACCATCTTGATGGCGGTAGGGAAGTTGGTTGTAGTGATGACTTTAATCGGTTCTATGTTACTAGACACCATCCCCTCTCTGATGCCTTTTAAACGATTCAGCATGTTAGAGGGCGAATTTACGGCGACACATAAACCCGCTAAGCTCTCTAAGCGGGTGTAGTTTACATCCAGACTGCTATGGGAGAAAAAGCCGTAACCTGTTTCTAAAATAGGCGGACTGAAGTACAGCCATTTTGCTCTATCGCTATTTTTCCCTACTAGGAATAAACCGTCAGCCGTACCTCTCTTGACTGCTTGCTGGGCACGTCGCCATGGGAGCATCTCAAAGTGGCATTCTAACTGCTCAGCTTTACATGCTTCCGCAATAATCTCTTTGCCAGGTCCCTCTACATTTCCATCTTTAGTGAACATAAAGGGAGGTAAATGAGTTGTTTTAAACTCAAGTGGTGCAGTGTGCGACTGTGCTGGGAAGGCGAGCAATAGGCAGATATAACCTAAAACTAATTTAGCCATAAAACGCTCAAAAGCCATTATATTTATTAATATTATTTAACATTGTAGACCACTACATAGAGGGTGTTGGGTTCGGCCTGATATTAAACGAGCTTTTATAGGATATATGCTCAGGATATACAGACAGAGAACAGTGTTGATTCTAATAAGGCCGGGCTTTGCCTTCCGGTTAGTCGTTTTTTAATTGAGAAAAGACACACCTTTTTCGGCATCCTGTTTTAATGTGCATATTTCATATTCTTTGCATATCCCACAATGAAACTGACAGGTCTGGTACAGAGTTTTGAATGTTTCAAAACTGATGGGTCGGCTAAATAGGAACCCTTGCATCATCCTGCAGTCTATCCCTTGGAGAAAGAGCATCTGCTCTTTAGTTTCTACGCCTTCTGCTACTACACTTAAGCCCAGTTGTTTTGCCATGGCGATAATGGTTGATGTAATAGCAATATTGTCTTTATCGGCAGGGATGTCTTGTAGGAAAGAGCGGTCTACTTTTAATAGGTCTACGGGCATTTTCTTTAAATGACTTAATGATGAATAGCCTGTTCCAAAATCATCTATAGCTAAGCTGATACCCATCATTTTTATTTTTTTAAGTGTCTCTATAGCATGCTGCATATCACGCATTAGCATGCTTTCGGTGATCTCTAATTCTAGCCATTCTGAGGCCAAGCCGGATTTAGAAATAGCTTCCTCAATATGTTCAATTAGATCGGGATCATCGAACTGTCGGGCGGATAAATTTACGCAGACCTTTAAAGGCGGCAAACCTTCATCTTGCAACTGCTGGGCTGCTTTGCAAGCTTCTAGTAATACCCAGCGGCCAATAGGAATAATCGCCCCTGTTTCTTCTGCATGGGGAATAAACTCATCGGGTGGAATCGTCCCTCTGGTCGGATGTTCCCAGCGTAAAAGTGCTTCTATTGCAGAAATTCGCCCATCCTTTCCATCAACTTGAGGTTGATAGGCTAGGGATAATTGCTTGCTTGTGAGTGCATTTCTTAAATCGTGCTCGATGCTTAGTATTCGTTGAGCTTTTTCATCCATATATGTTTCATAAAAAGCAAAGGTATTTCGCCCGAGTTGCTTAGCATGATACATAGCCAAATCTGCATTTCTTAACAGGTCGCTCGGATCTTGGCTATCGGCACCAATTAAGGTTATCCCTATGCTGACGGTGATTCTCACATCATGGAAGCCTATTTGTACTGGCTGTGAGAGGAGTCTCAGAATCTCATTTACATTATGGATAATTAAATTAGGGTCATTCAGCGCATGGAATATGATGGTAAATTCATCGCCGCCTAATCTAAAGACAGAGGCCTGATCTGGCACGCAATAGCAGAGCCTATTGGCGATGGTATTGAGTAAAGCGTCGCCTGCTTCATGACCCATAGTGTCGTTTATCTGCTTGAAATGATCTAAATCCAGAAGCAGTAGAGCATGGGGACCCTCATTGGCTGGGCTTTGCAGATATTGATCAAGGGTTCGCCTGAAATTTCGACGATTGCCTAAATTGGTGAGCGGGTCAAAATAAGCCATTTTTTCCAGTTGCTGATCATGCTCTTTTATTTTAGAGATATCTTCACTGACTGAGACAAAGTTCGTTATATTTCCTAGCTCATCATGTATTGGCGATATATTTTGTAAAGACCAATATGTAGTGCCGTCCTTCCGTTTATTTAGAAGTGTTCCATGCCATTTTTTATGACGACTAATGGTTTCCCATAGGTTGTCATGGGCACCCTTTGATGTTGTGTCTGAGCGTAAAATACTGGTTTTTTTACCCTGTATCTCAGGAAAGCTATAACCGGTAATATCGCTGAAACGAGTGTTGGCGTACTCTATTTCACCTTGAGCATTCGTAATAACTACGGCGCTTCCTGTGTTTTCTACAGCATTCCTAAACAGTTTGAGTTCTCTTGCTAAATGAGCATTTTTACTCGCATTACGAAGGGTAATGAAAAAGCCTTGTTCTGTTGGGTCTATTTCGACTAGAGAACATTCGATCTTGAGTAGAATAGGAGGTGAATTAGATTGCTCTATAAGCTGATAATCGGAGTGATGTTGGGTATCAGTATTTTTCAGGTGGTCTAAGTGAGCCTTGATCTTTTGTTTAAATAGTTGAGGCAATTCACTTTTTGACTCGGCTGTTTGTGCGGATCCCCAAATGAGTTCGAGCGCGTAGGGATTACTCGCCACCGGTTGCAGTGAATGATCAAGTAACAAAATACCGATACTGGATTGGCTAAACCAATCGATCAGCATTTTGATGTTATTTTTAGACAGCAATAGTTTCGACATTATATTATTTTTGTTTTAATTATTTACTGAAGATCACTAGATAATGAACTTTATTTCATTTAAATAGTTTGATTTGGCTCAGCGTTTTGTCTTTTAGTAAAAAAAAGCGCCGTTAGGCGCTTTTTTGTTTTTAAAGGGCGTCAGGCCCGCTTTCGCCTGTACGTATTCGTATCACTTGTTCAAGGGGGGCAACAAATATTTTCCCGTCCCCGATCTTTCCAGTATTAGCTGTTTTTGCAATAGATTCGATCACTTGCTCAACCATATCTGTATCAACAGCAATTTCGATTTTAACTTTTGGTAGGAAGTCTACTACGTACTCTGCGCCACGATAGAGTTCAGTGTGGCCTTTCTGACGGCCAAAGCCTTTAACTTCTGTAACGGTAACGCCTTGAATACCAATATCAGAAAGAGCTTCACGTACATCATCAAGTTTAAATGGTTTAATCACCGCCGTGACCAGTTTCATTATGCGATTCCTCAGTTTGTACCTGCGTTAAGTGTTTAGCTCAACACTTAGCAGTTTTAACTACAGTGAACTATGGGGATAAGTATACCTAGAAAAATGCAGAGTGGTATATCAGATTTACAGGAGGGGGTTCAAAAGCGCTTGTTAATAATACAAAAAAAGGGTGCCGAAGCACCCCTTTTCAATCTAGAGATAGATTACTTAGCAGATGTAAACTCTGGGTATGCTTCCATACCACATTCAGAGATATCTACACCTTCGTACTCTTCTTCTTCAGTTACACGTACACCGATAACCGCTTTAATTACAAACCAAGTAACCAAGCTTGTTCCGAATACCCAACCGAAGATAGTTAGTGCACCAATGATCTGGCCAGAGAACGCAGCACCATCGTTAGTTAGTGGTACTAGTAGAAGACCTAGAAGACCTACAACACCGTGTACAGAGATTGCACCGACTGGGTCATCAATCTTCATTTTATCAAGTGTTAGGATACTGAATACTACTAATACACCACCCATCGCACCGAACAATGTAGCTTGTAGTGCAGAAGGAGTTGATGGTTCAGCAGTGATAGCAACTAGACCTGCTAGCGCACCGTTAAGTGCCATTGTTAGATCCGCTTTACCAAACAGTAGGCGAGCAACAATTAGCGCAGCAACAACACCGCCGGCAGCAGCTGCGTTAGTGTTCATGAACACAACAGCAACAGCGTTTGAGTTTTCAACGTCGGATGTAGCAAGTACAGAACCACCGTTGAAACCGAACCAACCCAACCACAAGATGAATGTACCTAGTGTAGCTAGAGGAAGGTTGGCACCAGGGATAGCGTTAACGCCACCTTCTTTAGTGTATTTGCCTTTACGAGCACCAAGAACCAGAACACCAGCAAGAGCTGCAGCAGCACCAGCCATGTGAACGATACCAGAACCTGCGAAGTCAGAGAAACCTAGATCGCCAAGCGTGTACATGCCGAATACAGCATTGCCACCCCAAGTCCAAGAACCTTCCATTGGATAGATGAAACCAGTCATTACGATAGCGAAAGCAAGGAAAGCCCAAAGCTTCATACGCTCAGCAACGGCACCAGAAACGATAGACATTGCAGTCGCTACGAATACCACTTGGAAGAAGAAGTCAGCTGATGGAGCGTAAGTAGCAGGTTCTTCAGCGCCAGTGAATCCATCACCAGTAATACCTGAAAGTAGGTAGTCACCACCGTACATGATTGCGTAACCGCAAACTAAGTACATGATGCATGACACCGCGTATAACGCGACGTTTTTAGTTAGAATTTCTGTGGTGTTTTTAGCACGTACTAGGCCAGATTCCAGCATAGCAAAGCCAGCAGCCATCCACATGACCAATGCACCACATACTAAGAAATAGAAAGTATCTAGGGCATACTTCAGCTGAGTTACATCAGCAGCTGTTGAATTTAAAAGTTCTTCCATTGGTTGGTTCCTCCAGAAGCAATCGTAAGTCTATGTTTAAAGCGCTTCAGTGCCGGTTTCACCGGTACGGATACGCACTACTTGTTCAATAGAAGTAACGAAAATCTTACCGTCACCTATTTTGCCGGTTTGAGCGGCTGAACTGATCGCTTCTACGACCTGATCTACTATGTCGCTGGACACAGCCGCATCTACACGTACTTTAGGTAGAAAATCGACTACATATTCAGCGCCACGATATAGCTCTGTGTGACCTTTTTGACGTCCAAAGCCTTTTACTTCTGTAACGGTGATGCCTTGAACACCGATTTCAGAAAGAGCTTCACGGACATCATCCAGTTTGAATGGTTTGATGACAGCGGAGACCATCTTCATTTTGTTATCCCCCATAAATACTAAATTCAATACAAAATACTTAAATTGCTAAGTAAACAGTTAATTACCAATTCTTGCCCTGACTATAGCGAAGGATGTGCCATGTTTTAAAAGTTGTTTAATATCAATCGGTTATCTGGTTTGTTTTGTCTTTGGTTGATTTTTGTGCGATATTTTAGGGCGGTTGTTTGAGTGCTATTTTTGTAGATGCACCATAATGGTGCCGTTGTTTGAGAGGCTGGTTTGTTATGGGTTTATTGCTATAGTTGGAGTCGTGTTTTATCTGATTTTAGAGGTACAAAATGATCAAGCCACATTTAATTGAAGGCTTAGCAGAACAGTTTTCTCAGTTATTCTCTGGTGAAGCGAAAGTGCTAGACCAAGAAAACGTTAAGGCGCAGGTGAAATCCCTACTACAAGGTACGTTTGATCGATTGGATATTGTCAGTAGAGAAGAGTTTGATGCGCAAAAAGCGGTTTTGTTGCGGACGAGAGAAAAAGTTGAAGCATTAGAATTGCAGTTAAAGGCGTTAGACGAAACCTTACAGAAAAAGCCGTAGTCTTAAATAGAAAAGTTAAGCCGTTTTACATGTTATCTCATTTACATTTAACCCAGACGGGGTTGGTTTTTTATAATGAAAGATTTTGAGCAGCAGTTGTTTCTATGTTCTCCTCAGGCTGTGATTGTGACGGATAGGGATAATAATATTATTCGGGTGAACCCTGCCTTCCAGCAAATTTCCGGTTATAGCTTTGATGAGGTTGTGGGTCAGAAACCGAGCGTCTTAGGTGCGGGTAATTTATCAGATACGAGCTACGAGCAAGCTTGGCTTGATCTTAATGATACTCATGTATGGCAGGGTGAACTGTTCAATAGGCATAAAAATGGTTCTGTTTATCCCGCTTGGTTTAATGTGATAAAGATAACCAATAACGACAATGAGTTTGTTGGTTATATTGCTCAATTTTTTAATATGAGTCAGCTAAAAACTAGCGCTGAAGCGCCGTCACAAATTCCTCAATATGATGAGCTTACACGTCTACTTAATTGGGAGATGTTTCAAAGCATACTGGATAAGCGACTGGAAAAATCTAAAGCAGATAATGAACAGCTGGCTGTAATGCTGGTTGATTTGGACCGTTTTAAATGGATTAACGATAATTTAGGGCGCGATGTTGGCGACAATTTGTTGCAGGAGGTCGCACGTAGATTAGGCTCAGTGGTACGTGATGAAGATGCATTAGCACGCTTAAGTAGTGATGAGTTCGTGATGATGCTACCGGCTGTTGATGGTATGGATGCGGCTGTTAAAGTGGCACAAAGGGTTGTTGAGCAGCTATCCCATGGTGTGTTTGTTGACCATCGAGAGATTTTTATTAGTGGTAGTGTAGGTATATCACTCTATCCCGAACATGCAGAGCGGGGTAAAGATCTGGTTAAAAAAGCAGATGTTGCGATGTATGCGGCTAAGCAGGGTGGGCGGAACACATTTAGAGCCTATAGTGCATTAATGGAGAGAAGCAAAGGCCCTCAGATTCTCCGAGAGGAGGATCTGGTGACTGCGCTTGTCAGCCATGAAATCCAGATGACCTATCTGCCTATTTACAGTATTTATAGTCATCGAGTTGTGGCTGTACATGCAAGGCCTAGTTGGATTCATCCTGAGTTAGGCTTAGTGCCATTTTCTGAATTTTCAGCACTGTTGGAACATTCAGATTCCATCGAACAATTTGAGCATTGGATCGATTCAGAACTGCGCTCTTTAGATGTAGTTTGGGAGCGTTTCCCTAGCCTTCGTTTTATCTCTTTTCGCATTGAATCTCAGCAGCTATCGAGCAAAGAAAGTATTCAGCGTTGGGTTAATCAGTTAAGCCAATATCAGCAAATAGGGCGGGTGATGATCGACGTGGATATTCAAACCGCGTTGGAAAAAGAGGGCGCCTTGTTTGATCTGTTGACTAGCGAAGCGCTTTTATCCATCAGCGGATTCGTTTGTGAGGCGCCGGTTCTGGAGAAAATACGTGATATAGATCCTGATTTTATTAAACTCGACGCAGGCCTAGTAACTATGATGAATAGTGATGAGGGGCGCCATAAAATTATTGATAACGTTTTAAAAATTGCGGATAAACTGGATATTGAAGTGTTGGCCGATGGTGTTAGCACTGAGGGGCAGCGAGGACAGTTATCAGAGCAAGGTTGTATGCTAATGCAGGGCCGTTATTTTGGTATGCCACTAACTTTGCAGCAGCTTCTTGAACATTTGGCTGTTGAGCATTAATCGGCCCTCCAATAATCATGGATAAGAAGGGCCCTTTTCAAGTTTCTGTTTAGCGGTTATCTTTAGTTTTTTCAATATTCTTCCAAGGATGGAAGCTTATGTCATTAGCGATTGTTTATACCCGTGCGCAGGTGGGAATTGATGCGCCCCTAGTTACTGTGGAAGTTCACCTCTCAGGTGGACTGCCTAGTTTCTCCATTGTTGGCTTGCCTGAAACTGCGGTTAAAGAGAGTCGAGAACGGGTCCGCAGTGCCTTAATAAATTCTGGATATGACTTTCCTCAACGTAGAATTACAGTAAATCTCGCGCCTGCAGATCTTCCTAAAGAGGGTGGGCGTTACGATCTTGCTGTCGCCATTGGTATTTTAGCTGCAAGTGGCCAAGTACCGGTGGAGCCCCTGAAGTCCCTAGAGCTGATTGGTGAACTCGCTCTTTCTGGTGAGCTCAGACCTGTTGCGGGTGTGCTGCCTGTAGCACTGGCTTGTCGTGGGGCTGGTCGGGGTTTGTTTCTTCCTTCTTCAAATGGAGATGATGCAACGCTTGCCTCAGGGTTGAGTGTTTATCCCGCTTCTCATCTGTTGGATGTTTGCGCCCATTTAAAAGCAGAGCAATTGATTAGCTGTGCGGTCGCTAGTCCCGGAGCGCATACATATAGTGCAGTCTATCCAGATCTGAATGATGTTAAGGGACAGCTTCAAGCGAAAAGGGCTTTAGAGATCGCGGCGGCAGGTTCACATAACATACTATTGGTCGGCCCTCCCGGTAGCGGTAAAAGTATGTTGGCCAATCGTTTGCCCGGCTTGCTACCTGAAATGACAGAGTCTGAACGTTTACAGGTGGCATCAATACATTCGATTGCGCAACGTAGTGGCGGTGAAGGGCTTATCTGTCAGCGCCCTTTTCGTGCGCCACACCACACCGCATCCTCTGTTGCTTTGGTGGGCGGGGGTGGGAATCCTAAACCGGGTGAGATCTCTCTCGCTCATCAAGGTGTTTTATTCTTAGATGAGTTGCCTGAGTTTAGTCGTAAGGTTTTAGAGGTACTGCGTGAGCCTATTGAATCGGGTGAGATTTTAATCTCTCGCGCTGCCCGTCAATCTGTATTCCCAGCTCGATTTCAATTAGTTACCGCAATGAATCCTTGTCCATGTGGTTACTACAATGATGGTACGGAACGTTGCCGCTGTAGTCCTGATCAAGTGCGACGTTATCAGTCCCGAGTATCGGGCCCATTGTTGGATCGTATTGACTTGCAGTTAAGTGTTCAAGCCTTGTCACAAAAAGAGCTGATGGCTTACCCCGATGCTGAAGAAACAAGTGAGCAGGTAAGAGAGCGCGTTATTCTTGCAAGATCACAGCAGATGGAGCGCCAAGGCTACCCAAACCAGATGTTGGAGGGTAAACAGCTTGAACAGATCTGTTGTATCAGTGATTCAGATAAAGATATGTTGGCTAAGGCGTTGGAGAAACTACAGTTGTCAGCTCGTGCGTATCATCGTGTTTTAAGGGTGGCGCGAACCATTGCGGATCTTGCTGGTGCGGAAAAGGTGGAGAGTAAGCATCTACTGGAAGCGTTGAGCTATCGAGTATCTGCTAGGGCTTTATTAAGATAAAGCTGATAGCGCAGCGGTGATATTGTATTAGCTCGAAGAGGTTTTCTGTTGCTACTGAGGTTTAGGAAGCATTCGCTTAAAATCACTGAAGCTAACGGGAGGGCTGTAGAAGTAGCCTTGGATCTGGTCGCAGTTATCTTGAATCAAAAAGTCTAACTGCTCCCTTGTTTCAACGCCCTCAGCGACAACCGTTAATTTCATATTATGGGCAAGGCTAATGATAGAGCGCACAATCTCCTCGGCTTCTGAAGACTCATTGAGGTGACTTACAAATGAGCGATCAATTTTTAACGCACTGATGGGCAGTTTATGCAGTAATGAAAATGAGGAGTAGCCGGTACCAAAGTCATCTAATGAAAAAGTGATCCCCTCTTCTGCTAAGGAATCGAGGCACTCCCTAACGTGGTTCTCATCGTTAAAAATAGCTGACTCTGTTAACTCAAATTCGAGAACCGATGTATCTATATCTTCCTGTTTGATAATACGTTTGATGGTATCGACTAACATATCATCCTTAAACTGCCGGAAAGATAAGTTGACCCCTAAACGATCAATATGGATGCCTGCTTCTTTTAATTCTTTAAGGTGCAAGCCTGCCTGTCTAATGGTCCAATACCCTATAGGTACAATTAAACCATTCCGCTCACATAGGGGGATAAAGTCGCCAGGCATTATCATTCCGCGGGTTGGATGTTGCCAACGAATTAGCGCTTCAGCCCCGACAATCTTGCCTGAACGGAGGTCGATACGGGGTTGGTAAAAGAGCACAAACTGCTCTGCTCTTAGGGCGGTCATTATTTCCGATTCAAGACCTACGGTTTTATCAGACGTTAATTCCATACCAGGGCGATAGATGGAGTAACTACAGCCATGAATCTGTTTGGCTTGCATACGAGCCATGCTGGCTCGCTTGGTAAGTAGATCAACTTCACTGCCATGTTCAGGGGCCAATACCGCACCAATGCTACAGTCGATCTGGGTCTGAGACTCGCTGTGAGTATAGGACGATTTTAATGTGGCGATAAGCTTACCCAGTAGGGATTTGACGGTGTCTAATAGTGGCGCTGTACTTGGTAGATCCAGAATAATGGCGAATTCATCGTTGCCTATTCTTGCGACCATTTCATCGTTGCTAACGCTACTTTGTATACGTTTACCTAATTCTAAAACAACTTCATCACCTGCTGAAAAACCATAACGGGTATTAAATTTACGGAAATGGTCTAAATCAATAGTGATTAGGGCAAGTTGGCGGCCTTGTTGTATTAGGGAATTGAGTTTGTATAGGAGGGTTAAATAGAAGAATTGACGGTTGCCAACAGGAGCTAAAGTATCGGAATGGCGTAAAAGTTGTATCTCTGTGCTTTGCTTAATGGTGAGTTCTGCGTGGCGTAGCGTCCTTAAAAATATCTCTGTATTCAGTGTCTCATAAGATAAAAAGTCGGTGGCGTTCGCTGTTAAGAGTTTCTGCCCCTGTTCTTCGGTAATGTGAGGGCTGAGTGCAATAATTGGCGTGTTTGGGCGAAATTTATGCAGGTCAGAAATTATAGTTGTGCAAGGGAGTGGAGAGTTGTTACAGCTGAGTAAAATGAAATCAATAGAGGACTGCTGCAGAATCAGCAATGCTTCTACATGGTCATTGCAGCGCGTTAGTTGATACAGTGGATGTTGCTCCAGTATCGACTTAAGTCTGCTTTGATTCTCCTGATGACTATCGATCAGTAAAATCTTTTTATGTTTATCGGGTAACTGCTGTAGCGCTGAGCACATCGCCAACTTCCCAGTGTGACACTTTATTTATAGACACAAATTTTATAAAGAGATGTCTCCCTGTAAAATTTTCGTGTCATAATTACCAATAAGTCTTACTTTATTCAGATTAACACTCTGCAAGAATTATTCAAACACTTGTTTTATTTTTATATATCAAAGAGTTATCTAAATTTATAGTTGGTATTACCCTAGTCGCATCCTTTATGTTTCGGCTGCGTATGGCTAAGCTTTAGCCGTTTTTTAAGGTTTTTTAAAGAATGTCTCGATTAAATCCACGACAGAAAGAAGCGGTGGACTATATTGGTGGTCCTTTACTGGTGCTTGCCGGTGCCGGGTCTGGCAAAACCAGTGTAATTACGCGCAAGATCGCATACTTGATCAACTCATGTGGAATTGCTGGGCGCAATATTGCCGCTGTTACCTTTACTAACAAGGCATCACGAGAGATGAAAGAGCGTGTTAATGCTCTGTTAGAGGGGAGTCCAGCAGGTAAAGGTCTGACCGTTGCTACCTTCCATAACCTTGGCCTTACAATTATTAAGCGTGAGCATAAGCATCTTGGCTTTAAGCCGGGATTTTCTATCTTTGATGATCAGGACACAAAAGCCCTATTAAAAGATCTGATGCTACAGAACAACGAAGAAAGTGATCAGGTTGATATAGTCCGAAATCAGATCTCTAGTTGGAAGAACGAGATGCTAACGCCAGCTCAAGCTTTGGCGTCAGCGCAGTTACCACAAGATATTTTATGTGCCCGTGCCTATGAGGAATACGAGCAACACTTGCGTGCTTATAACGCAGTAGACTTTGATGATCTAATTCTTGTGCCTGTTCGCCTGTTTGAAGAACATCCGAAGGTTTTAGAGCGTTGGCAAAACCGGTTACGTTATTTGCTGGTGGATGAGTACCAAGATACCAACCTTTCTCAATATCGTTTAGTTAAACTCTTAGTTGGGCATCGAGGCGCACTAACCGTTGTAGGGGATGATGACCAATCTATTTATGCTTGGCGCGGCGCGCGGCCTGAGAACTTAGTGCAGCTTGAGAAAGATTACCCAAGTCTAAAAGTTGTCAAACTAGAACAAAACTACCGTTCCACGAGCCGTATACTGAAAGCAGCCAATACCCTGATTGCCAATAACCCCCATGTGTATGAAAAAACCTTATGGAGTGATATGGGTATGGGTGATCCTATAAGGGTGATACATACGCGTAATGAAGATGCTGAATGTGAACGGATAGCAACAGAAACTTTAGACCTGCATCTGCGGAATAATATTCAGTTTAAAGATATGGCTGTTTTATACCGTGGCAATTTCCAGGCACGTCTATTGGAGATGAAGCTGCAACACTATCAAGTGCCTTACAAGTTAAATGGTGGCACCTCCTTTTTTGCCCGTGCAGAAATTAAAGATTTAATGAGCTACCTAAAAGTGTTGGTTAATCCTGATGATGACAACGCTTTTCTACGTATTATCAATCTGCCGCGCCGAGAGATTGGTCCGAGCACGCTACAAAAGCTAGGCCAGTACTCGGTTGAACGCCAGATCAGTATGTTCAATGCCTGCGAAGAACTAGGTTTAGAGCAAGTGATGCCTGCCAATGCTTTAGAGCGGTTGCGCCGTTTCTGTAGCTGGATGCAACATATCTACCGTCAATGTCACCAAGGTGATCCGATTGATGCGATCTATGAAATGATGCGCGATATCGATTACGAAGGCTGGATTGCGCAAAATAGCTCTAGTGATGCGATGGCCGAAAAGCGAATGCAGAATGTGCATTTCTTAATGGACTCACTTAAATCGACCATGGAGCGCTTACAGGAAGAAGAACCTGATGCGGGAATCCAAGAGGCGATTAACCGCTTAATATTGATCGATATGCTAGATAGGCAAGAGGAAGAGGACGATTCAAATCGTGTTCAATTAATGACATTGCATGCGTCAAAAGGGCTCGAATTTCCTCATGTATTTCTTATGGGGATGGAAGAGGAGCTGCTTCCCCATAGGAACAGTATAGAAACCGATAATATCGAAGAGGAGCGACGCTTAGCCTATGTAGGTATTACGAGGGCGAAACGCTGTTTGACCATTACCTTAGCGAAGCAACGTAAACAATATGGTGAAGTGTTGGACTGCCTACCAAGTCGCTTTTTAGATGAACTACCGCCTGAAGATTTAGAGATAGAGGGAGCGGGAGAGAAGTGCCCTGTGCAAAATCAGAAACGGGGCCAAGCTACGCTGAATAGTTTAAAAAATATGTTTGACTAGATTTGTTATAAGACAAAGATAAAAAAAGCCGCATAAGCGGCTTTTTTTATATCAGAACGGCGCTTAATTACTGAGCGCTATCCATCATATGCTGAATCGCACCTTTTAGCTCATCATCAGAACAATCAGCACATAAGCCACGTGGTGGCATAGCATTTAAGCCATTAATCGCTGAAGCAAGTAGAGCGTCAATGCCTTTAGCTCCACGGTCAGCCCACTCAGAAGTACCAAATTTCGGTGCACCTGCAGCGCCTGTTGCGTGACACGCAGCACACTTAGTTGAATAAACTTGCTCGGCTGTACGAGCCGCAGCAGGAGCCGCTACAGCAGCAGCGCCGCCACAGCTATCATCGCCTTCTATACAAACAGAACCTACTGCTTTAATGCGCTCGGCAACAGCTTCATCGTTAGATGTCGCCTGTACAGATGCACTTAATGCAATACCTAGACCTAGAGCAACCAATGCTGAAGTGATTTTTTTCACAGTCACGACCTCTCAATAAACCACAAATTAATATGCGCAGTGCGATCTGTAGGATGCCCAACCACAACATAAGTTGCTCTGAGGCGGAAATTCAGACTCGACTGCTCAAAGTTTCACCGGCTGCGGATTATAACGGTAAATAATCACAACTGAAATGGGGCTTTGGCAGGAGAACGCAGCAATCCGCTGATTTAGGGCAATTTTTTGTAGTTAAAAAGCAATAAACCTTAAATTTAACAAGGAATTGATAAAGGAATGGATTTTATTAAACTAAAGGAGTAAAAATATATTAAGACTAAGGTCTAAAATCAACAGCGGGGTTATGATGACCAGCAATGGAATGTATGAGAATTGTGTTTGCCGAACGTTGACCGGTAAACCAAGCCCAACAACCAAGCTTACCTTATTAAGTTCTATACCTAATCAGCGCATCTATAGGTGCAGTAGTTGCCATTCGTTCTTAGCTTATACAGAAGACAAAGATGAATGGGAGGTTATTATGCAAGGCGACCTCGAAGAAGAGTTAAAAAGCCTATATTGCACGACCTCTACTCAATCCCAAACAAATTGAGCTTAAAAAGCCTTGGCGAATAAGCAGCGCATCGGTAGAATACGCCACGCAAACACTTCTTGAGTGCGCCTGTAGCTCAGCTGGATAGAGTAGCAGGTTCCGATCCTGTTGGTCGGGGGTTCGAATCCCTCCAGGCGCGCCACTTTTTTATATGTCTCCACATCTTTCAGTTTCCTCCTCACCGAAATTCAGTGCACCAAACTGGAGGGTGAGAATCCCCGATGGGTTCGAGCCGAGCGAAGCGAGACAACGGAGCTTGCGACGGCCCGCAGGGTGAGCGCAGCGAATAATCCCTCCAGGCGGCCACTTTTTTATATGTCTCCACATCTTTCAGTTTCCTCCTCACCGAAATTCAGTGCACCAAACTGGAGGGTGAGAA
>NZ_JAUOQC010000018.1:0-47977 GCF_030547495.1 Neptuniibacter sp. 2_MG-2023
TGGGCGTGCACGTAGGAGGCCAGCCTCTGGCCGAAGGGTTATGTGATATCGGGTTAAGTGCGTAATTTATTCAGGTGTTTTTTTCGGATTTCTGCACGTAATTCTTTCGCTCACAGGGTGGGCTCCTACATTGGGTGTGCATGTAGGAGGCCAGCCTTTGGCCGAAAAGATCTTCCATAGATTGTATGTGCGCTTCCTTTCCGAATGCTATAAAATCCGCCCCCTGAATATTTTTGTTCGGATTTAGGTAGGTTTTTCCTACATCTCGTTTGCTACGTGGCCCGAAGGGCTGCCTCTATTTTGCGTTGGGATTACGCCCCAATTAGCGGAGTTTATATGTCTAATCAAGAACAGCTAGGCAACAATATTGTTGTTTGTGCTCTGTATAAGTTTGTCACTTTAGAAAATTATGAATCTTTACGTCAGCCCCTGCATGACTGCATGGTCGAGGCAGACGTTAAGGGTACCTTGCTGCTTGCGGTGGAGGGGATTAACGGTACGATTGCCGGTACACGTCAGGGAATTGATGCCGTGCTTAATTGGTTACGCCAAGATGAGCGTTTATCGGATGTAGGGTATAAAGAATCATTCGATACCACTAACCCTTTTATGCGGACCAAGGTTAAGTTAAAGAAAGAGATTGTCACAATGGGAGTTGAAGGTATCGACCCTAAACGTGTGGTAGGTACCTATGTGAAGCCGAAAGATTGGAACGCGTTAATCTCTGATCCTGATGTTGTATTAGTTGATACACGTAATGATTATGAAGTGGCTATTGGCACTTTTGAAAATGCCTTAGATCCCGAGACCAAAACTTTCCGCGAGTTTCCTGAGTATGTTTCTAATAACTTAGATCCTGAAAAGAACAAAAAAGTGGCGATGTTTTGCACCGGGGGTATCCGTTGTGAGAAATCTACAGCCTATTTAAAAGAGCAGGGCTTTGATGAGGTTTATCATCTTGAAGGGGGGATTTTAAAATACCTTGAAGAGGTGCCTGAAGCTGAATCTATGTGGAAAGGGGACTGCTTTGTTTTTGATGGACGAGTGTCTGTTAAGCATGGTCTTGAAGTTGGAGATTATGATCAGTGTCACGCGTGCCGTATGCCGATTACTGAGGAAGAAAAGCAGTTAGATAGTTACGAACGCGGTGTCAGCTGTCTTCATTGTATAGAAACCATGACTGATGAGCAGAAGAGCCGTTTCAGAGAGCGTGAACACCAAGTTCAGTTAGCGAATGCACGCGGCGAAGCTCATTTAGGTGGTGAAGTTCAGGATGCGGTTAAAGCCCATCGACAAGCTAAAGAAGCCTATCGCGAAGCGCAGAAAAATCGTTCTAATAGCTAAAAATTTACCTATAAAAAAACCACGCTATTGCGTGGTTTTTTATCTTTATAGATCACAAAAAACTTATTCTGCGCAACAAGGCTCGGCGATAATCTCTATTTTATCGCCTTTAACTGCATGGAAAAAACAGTTGGAGCGTTCAGTATGGCAGGCCGGTCCTGTCTGATTGACTAGACACAGTAAGGTATCGCCATCGCAATCTATGCGCATCTCGACCAGTTTTTGTACATGGCCAGAACTTTCCCCTTTACGCCAATAGGTTTGGCGGGAGCGGGACCAGTAACAGACTTGTCCAGTTTTTAAAGTTTCTTCAATTGAGGCTCTATTCATCCAAGCCATCATTAAGACTTCACCGGTTGCATTTTGCTGTGCGATGGCTGGAATCAAGCCATCCTCATTAAAACGTAAATTATCTAAGGCTGAGGTTAGATCTGTTTGAGCGCCTATTTTTGAGGACTCTAAATCGTAGTAAAAGTTGTTTTTCATAATCTCTTTCATCTATGCAAGCTGATCTTGTGCGCATCATATCACAAGGTGCTTTTTAGCTAAGGAATAAAGATTGAATTTTTACCTCATCTTGTACTCAAAGGATCAGATAGCCAGTGGATATGAAGATGAATATGCGTATTAGTTTGTTAGTGTTTGTTGTAACGGTGTTGATAACTTTATTGTTCGGGCGTCATTGTTCATCGTTTATAGATGGCCAAACTGATCGGCAAGATGTCCTATCAACACAATCGATCTATGCGGATAATGGAAAAGCGAGTGAGCGAGGGGATTGTTCCTCCTAGCCCTACTTAGTGAATACCACTAAGCAAAAGTTTATAAAAGGAGGAGACTTATCCTTTTATAAACATCCGCAGAGTCGATTTTTTGGTATTTAAGCTCTGTTTAAGCGTCCTCAAGTGCCATAGAAGCCATCTTCATTGCACTTTCAAATGATTTTGCACCGGCAACAAATAGTCCATTATGACAAAACATAGCATCATCAATACCGGTTACATCTTGAAGTGCCTTATCAGATAAGCCAGCCCAAGGCTTAGGAAGTGATTTCCTATCTTCAAATGAACCTAATTCAACAGGTACTGTTTGAATTCTCCATTGACCCGAATCTGATGGATAAACCATATATAACGCCTCTTTAGATAAGGCGTGTACTGTTCTTTTCCATGGTGTGTATTTTTCTAATACGATCACTCTTGGATCTTCTGCATTCTCAATCGCTTCAGCCACAATTGACTTGGCGCTAATACCACCGTTAGTCGTTGCAATAAAGCGTGTTAAAACACGTGATGCAAAATCAACCGCTTCATCAAAGCAGCTATCAAAGTGGCTGTCTTCTTGCCATGTGGGGTTAAACATAGAGATTGTTTGGCTAAGGCTAATACCTGTCGCTACCCCCTCTACATGGCCGCAATCGATCGCATCAATGGTTGATACTAAGCCTGCATCGACAGAGTCCGCGACCTCTTGGTTCCCTTTGCATATCTCTAAACCATATTTCTGCCAAATCAACCCAAATGAGGAGTAGGGGATACCATTGTCGCGTTTGCCTGCTCCTCCCCGTTGATGATGATCAAAACGGCCTGTGTCTGGATCATGTTCACCGCCAACATCAATCGCAAGGTCAGCTTTAGCGATCAGCGCCAAATCCCGTGTGCGTATCAGTGTAAACGCCGGGAAAATACTCTTAAGAGCAGCGATACTGAAAACATCATCTGCATGAAAGTTACCGCTGTGTGTTGCTACCGTTATATCAGTCATTAGTTTTTGTCTTATCAAAAAAGAAGAGAGGGCTGATTAAGCTTACTGTATGGGGTCCCGTCTTGAGGGAATTTAATCAGTAAAAATCATATGGGGCGATCCTATAGGAAGATCGCCAGTAAAAATAGGGGGGAGTTGTCTAAACACTAGTTTGGCTTAAAAAGTAGTTAGCAGTGCTGGTAACTACGGGAGGAATACCTGTCTTAGCCATTCCCTGATAGATGAAGTAATAATGGCCATTTGGGGCCGTGCAGAGTAGAAAAACGGCCATTATTACGGAGTCATAGTAAGCAGATTGTTAGGCTTTTACATTATGATTAAATGGAAACCTATACCTGCTATACCAGCGCCTAGATATCTTAAGAACTGGGCTCCATTTGAAAGCTTTGCGGCAATGATACCTATTAACACGCCCATAACATGAATACTCGCCGTACCTACAATAAAACCGAGTGCATAATACGCAGGGTTTGCTAAGTAAGGCATTTCAATGCCGTGTGCGTAGCCATGAAAAATGGCAAAAAAACCAACAAAACACATGGCTAAAATAGGTGCGATTTTTTTCTCAACTGTAAGTGATATACCTAAAACAAGCACGGAAATTGAGATGCCTGTTTCAACAGAAATTAAGGCAAAACCATTTAAGCCTAAGATACCGCCCACTAACATTACGGATACAAACGTTGTGGGTACTAACCATAGGGCTCGTCCCCCCATTTGGGCGCTAAGGATACCTACACTTAACATGGCTAGTAGGTGATCAAAACCAAGGACAGGGTGAGATAACCCCGCTAAAAAGCCTCCACCACTTGCTTGATGTGCAAAAGCGATGCTGGGAAGAAGCACAGAAAGGATGATGGCAGAGAGTGTTAATAGTTTTTTCATAATGAGTCCTTGTTTCTTGTCTTTACCTAAATCAGTTGATTAGGTTCCTTTTTACTTCAAAAAGTTGAGGAGCATCTCCCAGATGCTCGGCTTGGCTTTTTTGTGGTACTCCGTACGTAACTGATCGACAGTGCTGAGTTGCTGCTGAACTGTGCTTAGGTTGTCAGCTGTAGCTGGTGGGATAGCCTCAACAAAACGCTCCACTTTATTTAAACCTTCCAGCGAAATTACTTTGCGTTCAGGCGAAAAATCATAGGTTTGCGCACTTTTGAGAT
This sequence comes from Neptuniibacter sp. 2_MG-2023, assembly GCF_030547495.1. Lineage (NCBI taxonomy): Bacteria > Pseudomonadati > Pseudomonadota > Gammaproteobacteria > Oceanospirillales > Oceanospirillaceae > Neptuniibacter > Neptuniibacter sp. 2_MG-2023. The sequence continues at coordinate 4,269 of NZ_JAUOQC010000018.1, forward strand.
ATTTTTTGAACTCGCCAATATTTTGATTAAAGCTTTGGGCAGAATCAGTATCCAGTGCATTTTTATAATGCAGCCGCATCTGTTTCATCGTTTTCTTTAAATTCAGGGGCTCACCTGCGCTGCTATATCCAGAAAAAGCGATTAATAAGATAAGCGACAAAGAACTAAGTAACAGTTTTAGAGATATGCGTTGCATAAACAAAATCGACCTTCACAGTGATTAGGGTATTTGCAAGGCAATATACCAGATCTGCGTAGCGAGCACCTTATAGATGAGTGTTGCTCGCTATCACCTTTGTAAGCGGGCTAGCGAGCAAGTTTATTGGTTGTGTTTAAAGGATTAATCGATAAAGTCGATTATTGAGCGGGAATCACGACTGCTTGCTTACCAACGGGGATAGGTTGGCCACCTTGTGCCGCCGCGTATGTTTCGGCTTCCGGCAAGGATGTGAACCAGATGTTGGGATAACCTGCATGTTTTAATGCGAGGCTGTAATCAAGCGGTTGCTCTTCGGGCTGGGCTTGGATCTTTTTTTTGTATTCAGACCAATTAAGGCTTCCAGCCTCTAGGGCTAACATTTGCAATATATGTTTGCGCTGGATTGTCTCTCGTCGACGGTATAGTTCGGGTAATGAAATTTGACGAAAGGTTTCGCTGGAAATCAGTCTTCGTAAAACAGGAAGAGAGTGGGGACGTGAATCCGATTTAGCCGCACGGTGTAAGGATTTTGCCACGCGTAATATCGATTTGAGTAATTCGTTTTCGGGTGTGTTAAGACCACAGATAGGATGAGTCATATGCATATCGCCTACTTAAACCGGTCTACTCGCTATGAACCTGAGATGATATGCAAGCGGCTGCTTGCGAAATATATATGATTGGTACTATCGCTTTTGCGAGGCAGGCGTCCAACAAGCCTGAGCGCATTATCTTCTGACTAGGCTGTAGCTGTCAATATGGGATCTGTAAAAACGATCCTGTTTGCTGTATTAGCTCATCATGAACAATAAGATCATCTATTCGAATCAGTCTAATAGGCATAACCCTTACCTGTTGATATTTTCGCAGATCTATCTGTATGAATTAAATTCAATGCAAATCAAAAATAAACCATTTTTATTCATGTTCTATTGCGAGTATAAAATACATTCAGCTATTCAGCTTAGACAATATTGCAGTTGACTCTTAATGAGGTCGCACAGGTCAAAATGATGGTGACGACGATTAACAGGGGAAATCTGAAAACAAGTAAGACGGTCGAGCGATGGTAGGGAATAAATTCAGATTTTATATCAGGAAGTAGGGTGCGATTACGATGAATACAAACTTTACCTTTACGATTAAGCGCGTTGGCTTCGATAAAAACTATCGCCCGTCAGACAATACGCGTGTCACGACTAACTTTGCGAATCTGGCTAGAGGAGAGCGTCGTCAAGAAAACTTGTCTAACACCCTAAAGATGATTGATAACCGTTTTAATGCGTTGGCACATTGGGATAATCCTAACGGAGATCGTTATTCTGTCGAATTAGAAATTATTTCTGTAGATCTTGATATCGAAGGCAATGGTCAAACCTTCCCCGCTATTGAAGTATTAAAAACAAACATTGTTGATCATAAAACCGGTGAGCGCATTGACGGCATTGTAGGCAATAATTTTTCTTCTTATGTGCGGGATTATGATTTTAGTGTATTGCTTCTGGATCATAATAAGCATCAGCCTAAATTCAGTATCCCAGATAACTTTGGGGAGCTGCACGGTAAGCTTTTTAAATATTTTGTTAAGTCTAAAGCTTACAAACAGCATTTTAAAAAACCGCCGGTTATTTGCCTCAGTGTGTCTGATAGTAAAACTTACTACCGAAAAGAGAATCAGCATCCCGTTTTAGGATTTGAGTATCAACCTAATGAGCCATCCTTGACTGAGCAATACTTTGAAAAGATGGGCTTACAGGTTCGTTACTTTATGCCGCCAAATAGCGTTGCTCCTTTGGCTTTTTATTTCTTTGGCGATTTACTGAATGATTACACCAACCTCGAACTGATTAGCACAATTAGTACGATGGAGACCTTTCAGAAAATATATCGGCCTGAAATTTATAATGCCAATGCTGTGGCAGGCCAATGTTATCAGCCTAAGCTGAAAAACCGAGATCACTCCGTCACCCAAATTATTTATGACCGAGAAGAGCGTAACCAGTTAGCTAATGAACAAGGGAAGTTTGCTGAAAAACACTTCATCAAACCCTACCAAACCCTGCTTGAACAGTGGTCAGCTCATTACGCTTAATCTCTAGGTCCAATTATTCATCTAAATAGACGGCATTACTTATTATGAAAACATTATTACCCACTTCAACTGCAGGCAGCTTACCTAAACCCTTGTGGCTTGCAGAACCTGAGACGCTTTGGTCACCTTGGAAGTTGCAAGGAGAGGCGTTAATTGACGGCAAACAGGATGCGCTACGTGTGTCATTACACGAACAGCAACATGCCGGTATTGATATTGTCAGTGATGGCGAGCAAACGCGGCAACATTTTGTGACGACTTTTATTGAACACCTCGATGGTGTTGATTTTGAGAAACGTAAGACCGTTAAAATTCGTGATCGCTATGACGCGAGCGTCCCCACAGTTGTTGGCCCCGTTTCCCGCCAGAAACCTGTGTTTGTTGACGATGCTAAATTTCTACGCCAACAAACCAAACAACCGATTAAATGGGCGCTACCAGGCCCCATGACGATGATCGACACGCTCTATGATGATCATTATAAGAGCCGTGAAAAGCTCGCGTGGGAGTTTGCCAAAATTCTCAATCAAGAAGCGAAAGAGTTAGAAGCGGCGGGCGTTGATATCATCCAATTTGATGAACCGGCATTTAATGTTTTTTTTGATGATGTAAATGACTGGGGGATTGCGTGCTTAGAGCGAGCGATTGAAGGACTTAGCTGTCAAACCGCTGTACATATCTGCTATGGCTACGGCATTAAAGCCAATACTGATTGGAAAAAGACATTAGGGTCGGAGTGGCGACAATATGAAGCCGTGTTCCCTAAACTGCAAAAGTCGAATATCGATATTATCTCATTAGAATGTCACAACTCCCATGTACCTATGGAGTTGCTTGAATTGATTCGCGGTAAAAAAGTCATGGTAGGGGCAATTGACGTAGCAACCGACAAAATTGAGACAGCCGAGGAGGTCGCCCATACCTTGAGAAAGGCACTTGAATTTGTCGATGCTGATAAACTCTACCCTTGTACCAACTGCGGTATGGCACCTTTATCTCGTCGAGTGGCCAGTGCCAAACTCGAAGCGTTAAAAGCAGGTACAGAGATTATTAGGCGAGAGCTTTTAGCCTAAAAATAACGGGCTCAGAAAGACTTTTTAGTGAGAGGGCTTCACTACTGAAAATCGCTTTCAGCAAGGAATCTGAGCCGGTTATTCCTATTGATGCTTATGCTTGAATCCATGTTTTTTTATTTTTAGATACACGGCGAATTTTTTCTGCTCGAATTAATTGATTTAACGCTTTAGTAAATTCAGGTTTGGGTTGTTTCAGTTTTTTTCGCACAGCCTCGGTCGTTTGAGCCGTCTTGAGTTGGTCGTAGATCATTTGCTCCAAACTTTGTGGCAGTTTCTTTGGTTCTGTAATTCGTTTCTGTTGAATGTCTGATTTAGGCTTTAGCGCAATTTTAGAATTTACCTTATGAAGTTTGCACTGGAATGAGAACGCTGTGGTTAGCGCATTATCTTGCGTATAAAGAATAAACTGACAAGCACTTCGTTGTACTTCAGATAATGATGCAATAATTCCGATTAAGTTTCCTATAACGTAGAAGTCGGCTTGGTTCGGCCCGCTGGGGTAGCTTGATACGTAGAGAAATAGTTTTCTTTCGCAAGCCTCTTTTACCGCTTCGTTTTTTGAGAAAACAATAACCTTATCTGAAATAGAAGCGTCAATCGCTTCAACGCCTTTCAAGCCAATATTTTCAGCATCTACGAATATAAATCTCAAAAAAATACTCCTTATCTTTTGAGTGTGTAAAGAACGTAAGAATCAGGCCTAGCATTGTGTAGTACCCGTTATTCATCGACTCACTGGCGAATAACTAACCTCAACATAATCGCCTATCTCCTTCATCGTGTAATGGCCACTTTTATAAGCCTTCAGCATGAACACATGCTGTGCTCGTTTAACGCGCTGTTAGAGCGAAACCCTATGATGCTGAAACTTTCCCTTTTTTAGGAATATTTTTACTTGTTGAATCACCGCATCATCTCGCATAAGAAAGGGGTGAGAAACGGGCATAATGATGTGGTCAGTCATCCCTTCTACTTTTGTGCTTTCGACAGACACTTTGCCATCGTCAGGGTTTGGAAGCATTTGAGAAAGTATTGGATTAATAGTTGAACTGCCCGCTATTACGCCGACTTGATAGGTCACTGCTCCAAGTGAATTTGGAACACTTGTTTTATCTGTGCCTAATTCTAAACCTGCAGGGCCATTAATAAATTCAAATCCGGGAACGTTTTTTAATTTATCAACAACCTCACTTCCTTTATTCGGTGGGCCTAGCATTACCACACGACCTAAGCGGTCTAGTTTGTTATCACTTAAATATTTACGTAAAACAATCCCACCCAAAGAGTGAGTAACAAAATTTATGGTTAGGTTAGGTTTACATTGAGCGACAGCATTAGGAATATAATTTTTGGCTATACTCTCAATATCATGTTTGGTTGAAGGGTAGTCAAAGTTCACTACGGCATAACCCGACTTTTCAAGTTTTGCTTCCATTTTATTCATAGAACTATCGGAACGAGCCATCCCATGAAGTAAGACAACACATTCCTCAGCCATTGAAAAAGTACTCCATAAACACAAAATCAAACTGAATAATCTTATTATCATAGGATACTCTCGATAGTGCGCTTTAACGGGTGAAGTTCACAGCCCGACAACATGCGCTTGTTATGCCAATTATTGCTGAACAATTTTGAGAGCCTTGAATGCATCCATTGTAAGTTTCTTTCTCAGCGCTAAATCTGAACGTTGCTTTATCTCAATGTGGTTTGCAAAAAACCATGTTTGCTCGTTAACAACAAGATAACCCACATACCAACCATCTTTGCCAGACCAACCTGTTTTGGACCAGACCTTTATCTTGTTATTACTCTCTGACAACATAATATCCTTCAGTATTTTAATATGCTGTTCCTGTATTGGTAAATTATCCTTATATAATTTACGCAAGAAACCAATTTGATCTTTTACTGAAACTCTTAGTTCGCCATCAAGCCAAAATCGTGTGATCTCACTACCCGTTAATTGGTTTCCGTAGTCAAAACTTCTAAGATACTCATGATACTTAGTGTCGCCGATCATTTTGGCATAGCGCTGATAACACCATACACATGAATATTGAAAAGCGGTTTTAAGTGTTTGATCTTTGTTCCATGGGGCGTATTCGCGCTCTACACCATCTCAAGGAATGACTTCAGAAAGGTCTTTAATCAAACCCTCCTCAAGTATGATTAAAGTATTGGGTATCTTAAATGTTGAAGCAGGTATAAAGCTTTCTTTGTTATTAACGTTATATTGATATTTTCGTTCACCATCAGCGGATTCAATGAGTATTGACCCATTAATATTGTTTGCCTTGTAAAGGCTTTCTATCTCTTTCTCTACAGCATATATATTGGCTGAGAAAGCCAATACAATAAACAGTCCTAAATGCTTCATATCTATCCCGGTATTAATGTGTGAGTAACACGGTGGCATATGGTGTTTCCCAACATAAAGCATCGCTTTGGCTGTCCAAGCCCGCAGGGCTGCTTTTGATGTTTTTGTTATGTGTTTTTATAATACTTGCGAGCACAATACAGTTCCCAGACTTTATAAATTAGATAGGCCCCTAATAAACCTACCTCTGTGGATGCTTTAAAGCCGTCTTCAGGATTTGAGCTTATCAACCGGCTACCTGAGATTTCTAGATATAGAGAAACTGATACTGTTGCAGCTACTGTGTGACGTTAATTATTTACATTACGAGGGTATTACTTGTTTTCTATATCCTCATAACGTCTACAGCGTAGGCCAGCCCTGCTGGCTGTACTTGTTAGCGATTTATTTATTAAAGAAGGCATTCCAAGCATCCTTTAGCTCCTTGTCTTGCGCTACGCCCCTAAACTGTAAACGCAATGTCGAGAATGGGCCGTAAGACTGCTGACACTGCAAAACAAAATATGTGTTTTCGTCAGAGGCAGAAAACTCATTACTGCCACCCAAATTGCTTTTTTCTTGAGGTGTAGGTGAATATTTTGGAAAAGCTGGCTTCAATAATTTTAGAGCCTCTTCTTTTTTATGCATGCATTCCGTCATGCTTTTTGATACAGATTCTGCGGTAACAATAGAAACCGAATAATTTTTATTTAAGTACGAAACCTGGTATTCAGGGAATAAAACTGACGTTTTCCCATAATTTGGCACCCTGAATTGTGTTGTAGGGCGATTGATATCTTTGTTTTCTTGCCCTCTAGGGTGATCAAATGGTTTACCAATTTGCACATCGAATAGAGATGGGTAGACTTCACCTCCACACGCATGGAATGAAGAAAGTGAAACAATTAACCCGATTAGTATGTTTTTCATTTTGGTGTTTTTCGCTAACGCCGCAATAACCGAGCGGAGTATTGCGTGGTAAAGTGAGTGAAACGAACCACGCAATGCGGAGTCCGGTTTATTGCTTTGTTAAGTGTTTTTTGTGTTGTCACGTTTTTCCACAGCTCTTAATGCACCTTCAGGTAATACTTTATACAGGTTCGCAACTTTTTTTGGCTGTGAAATTCTAACTTCAACTATGAAATTAATCATTTCAAAGAGGCTGTGCGCAATCTCTGGATTATCGTTAATCTCAATTTCACCAGGGTGTACTGCATTATTACCAATCACGCGGCAATAATCTAATGCCTGTTGAACTTCAATAGGCAGCCCCTTAGAAACCAATACTCCAATATCATCATTGATATTTTTCCCTTTTTCTCCCAGCTCACCTAATAGCTTTTGTATTGTCAGTCTTAAAAGCGCCGCCGCTGCTCTTGGCGAGCGAGCAACTATATCTCTCGCCTCATTATAATCTTCAAGGCAAGGTTCCGGCAGATCAATATGAGGGGGCGGAACAGGCGCTTCCGATGGTACTACCATTCGCTCACCATACCAGTAACACTTTTCACGACAGTGCGAACACCGACTACATCTGAAGTCAGTTCCCATTGCATTCCTCGAATAATGATCGAATAAATCGGACCAATATTGCTTTGCATAAACTCCGCAGTGTAAACAATGAAATTGCTCTTCATTAAACACTGGCGGATAGTATTTACTCATTTAGAACTCCGATTTCGATTAAACACTTAACGCCCAACATAAAGGGCCGGAGCGTAGCGACGGTCCAAGCCCGAAGGGCGACTTTTAATGTTTTTGTTAGGACGCTTTTGCATAAACATGCGTCAAGTACGTTACTAGTGCTGTAAATAATGCCATCACAACAAAAGCTAAAGGGTATGCAGGCACCCAAAAATCACCTAGCCATACATCTGAGACCGTGACCATTTCTGGTGGCATATAGACTGCTTGCTTTGCGATTTCACGACACAAAAGAAACCCCAAAACCATATTCAATACTACTGAACTTATCGACAGGAATTTATGTTCAGTGAGCCTTTTAGTGGTCACATAAATCGCTATCTGGATTATTGAAAATAGTACCAGAGGTGCGGCAAACAAAATGGCATATAACTTGAAATCTGACATAGTCCTAACGCCCCAATAAGAGGCTAAAAATAGTTTGCTAAGATGTGAAGCGTAGCGAAACCGAGCAAACTGTTTTTAGTCCTGCTTGATTGGCTTGTTAACTTCACGTTCACCACTTTGTGTGGCTTTTGATACCGCATTAATCATTTGCGTCACTTGTTCAACAACTTTTGGCTCAAAGTTTGATGCTTGTATTTTCGTAAAAGCACTATCACTGTTCATGTTCCAATTCTCAAAGATAGATTTCATATCATTTTGACTAACCTCATTTCCGTAAACTTCTAGATAAAGTTTACCGAAGTTAATTGCATGCATTCTATCGCTTCGCTTTAACGATTCATGCATATAAGCATTGCCTATGTTGTATGCATGCTTTGCAAATGCACCAAAAAGAGAAACAACAATCAAACCTTTTATTAATAAGAATGAAAAGAAAAACCAATCAATATTCTCTTTAGCTGCTGAATTAAATTCAAAACCACCGTAGATTAAAGCACCAATAGCAGATGCAATAGCTAAACCTAAAGATATACTCCCATGAGAATTCCAATTTGCGGCTTTATCAGAAAAGCTTTTTTCTTTTTCCTTTAGAGCTGCTACTGCTGATTCGACGAACTCAGGAACTTTTAACTCTATTTTTTCTTGAACTTGTTTTTGATGTTCCTCTTGAAGAACTCGAATGCTATCTCTAATCTCCAGTTCTTTTTTTAAAAGCCCAGCTTCGACACTTTTATACTTATTTTGTCTTTGATGTACTTCTTTTTCTGATTCCGCGACTTGTTGTCTTAGAACATCAAGTTGAGCTGAGTATTGTTCTTCTCTAGCTCGCTGCCTTCTTTCAAGATATCGCTCTCTTTCCTCTAATTCTTTTAATCTATTAAAAGCTTCTTTTTCATGTGAGTTTTCAATTTTTTCAGACATGAAGTATTTATAGTCATTCTCCATCCCTGATTCTTCTTCTGATAATTCCAAGAACATTCTTCGCTGGTCAATAGGCATCGACTTTAAAATTCTTTCTCTAAGCTCAGGGTTAGAACTCCTTAAAATATTTAGTAAAAGACCTCGGTCAATACTTGATACAATTTTGTGCGTTAGCTTCGAATTAGCAAACATAAACAGATTGCTTATCGAACGGTTTGGAAGCGATTTTAATACTTTAACTAGAGCATCCGAGTCTAACGATTGTATTGTTTCAACAATCCCTCTTTCAGACATGTGACCAAATAAAATATCAATTTCTTTCTTATTACTACTGAAGATAAGATCATTTAGTTCTGGTGGTGATAAATGTTTCCACAAATCAGCGAGTTCTTCCCTAGGTAAATTACTAATTCGTATATTATGAGTTTCCATCGCAGATCCATTTGAGTGAAGTTAACAGCTAAATATATGACAGATTGTCGCGTTTAAACACGACAAGTTGTCATATATCTACATAAAGCGAGTTGTTTGAGGTGGCGTAGGTGTTTGAATATCATAAGCTTTCCTTAGCTGGGGTTTTCTCTTCCTTGGAGAAAAATACAAAACTGTCAGGCTATCCTTACATAAACGAGGGCCGTTTTAAATACTCTGTTTGTCTGTCATTGATCATCAAGGTAAAAACCTGTGATTTCCCCGTGTAACTCAATAGGCCATCAGCGGGTTTGCGTTGTTTGTTCTTTTTGATTTTAAGTCTTGGTCGATCAGCCAACTACATCCAACTCGCGCTGTTTAAACTGAGCGCCTAGGTTTTCGGTTATCTCTCGGCACTTAATTATATCTACGCCTTCAAGTCCGTTAATCGCTGATACTTGCACATGAGGGATCAGTTCGGCGGCGCGTTTTATAAAGGCTTGTACTGCTTTAAACGAGTCGGGAAGGGCGGGGTGGCAGTGTTGTTGGTATACCGTTTCGTTTTGGGCATTAAGAGAGATAGATAGGGCATCTATACACTCTGCCAGTTCTGGCACAATGTCGCGTTTGTGAAATAGGCTGCCTAAACCATCGGTGTTGACGCGGGTTTTACCGCCGTTTTCTTTTACCCAATGGGCGATCTCAAGTAGGGCTTTTAATCGGAGTGTAGGTTCGCCGTAACCGCAAAATACTATCTCATCATATTTTGATGGAGTGCCAATTTGCGCGATAACTGTGGCGGCTTCGGGTTGTTTGGTTAAGTAAAGTTCGTAGCCTTTAACTGCAGTTGAGCCGTTGTGTTTTGGGCAAAACTGGCATGCTAATGTGCAGCGATCTGTTAAGTTGATATAGAGGCTATTGTCTATTTGATAAGTGTAAGTATCGCACTGGTTAGACGATGTTTGGCGTTTGGCTGTATTTGGACGACTTTTGCTTGGGCTCATTGGAGTATGGATATTTGGCTAAGTAGGCTTGTGATCCTATCAGCCTCGATAGCATGGCATGTTGATGGTTATCAATAAATGAGTATCCAGGGGAGTGAGTCAGTGCAAGACTTAGTTTTAACTGTATAGGTAAAAACGATCCGGCGGGGTGAACTGAACTGAAATGGATATCACCCCTAGCCGGTATCGAAAGGACTTGCTTGCTATGTTATAAAATTTTCTACGCTGCTTTTTTAGCGTTATGTTCTGGGTGAGTGGCAATAAAATGGTTAAGCACTTTTCTTAACATATCTGCATGCTGGTAATGCTTCGCACGCTCTGCCTTTTCAATATCATCGATAATGATAGATTTTATTTTCTGTTCACCTTGATGGGTGATTAGGTAGTGCCCTAACGCTATAGCTATCATTGAGTCGACATGTTCATGTTCTGCAATAGCATCTACTTCATCAGCAGTTAGATCACTTAGTTCTAAGCATTCTTCGTACGTTATCATCTCTATCCCTCAGCCTTATTTTTATCAAACTATTTGGCGTTGCCGAGTCAATTCGTTAACCGGTAAAACTGATTGTAGGAGACAAATATTAATAACTCTAATCATTTAGTAGGATAAAATTTCACCAAGAATAATCATTAAAAAAATTAGATTCATGTTGCGGCTGCGGTAGATAATAATTGTTCAATAATGCTGTGCAGCTATGATGAGGACTAGCGTTGTTGTGCGTGACAGCAAGTGTGATTATCTGCTTCTCATGGAGAAGTCTAGATTTTTAAAAAATAATAACTTTATGCTTTTAGGGTATGAGCAGAGTAGGGTTGCGGTTAATTTAAAACGGATGTTTTATAGCTGAGAAAGGAGAATATTTTTAATTTAGGAAGGGGTTATTTTTTCCATTTCATAGAATGCATCAGAGATATCCTCTAGTTTTTGACTGACAATCAACTGAGCATCGCTTAGGCCTTTATTGTAATAATGGGCACCAAACTCCTTAGAGATGAAGTCGAGGAGAAACTCACACTCAAACTGTCCTATATCTTGTTCCATCTCCTTTTCGAAATAGGATTTTAGTTTTGCCACTAAGAGCGCTTTTTCATCGGTCGAAAACTTAATCTCTGACATAATTTATTTCCAGCTGTTTTATTTGCTATTCCAAGGATTCTGCTTTGAGAAAGTGTATAGATAAAGCTGCTCTACCTTCTCTCTTGCCCAAGGTGTCTTTCGTAAAAACTTCAGTGATGACTTAATCGAAGGATCGCTTTTAAAACAGTTGATGTCGATCTTTTCGGCCAAACCGTCCCAACCGTAGTGGGTTTCGAGTTGAGTTACTATATCGGCAAGTTTTACCCCGTGTAAGGGGTTGTTGGGTTGAGTTGTCATTTAGGTCACAGGTTTGCAAGGATAAAGATAAACGATGATACGGGGTTGCTGAGCAGAGAACCATAGAGTGCGGGGATATTTCTGATAAGTCGTCGGCAAGTATGGCCCATAAAAAGGCCCTCCAGAAGAGGGCAAGAAGGCACCGAGCCTTGAAACCATAAATGGTTTCCGATGATTCGTTTACGGGCGGCTTTAACGGTTACATATTTGGATAGTTGGGACCTCCTCCGCCTTCTGGTGGAACCCACTGAATATTTTGACAAGGGTCTTTAATGTCACAGGTTTTACAGTGTAGGCAGTTCTGTGCACTAATTTGCAGTTTTTTACCAGCCTCATCTTCGATGACTTCATAGACTCCTGCTGGGCAGTAACGTTGTGCAGGTTCATCATATAAAGGGATATTTACGGTAAGGGGAATATCCTCTTTGCTTAGTTGTAGATGACAAGGTTGATCTTCCTCATGGTTTGTATTGGATAAAAATACAGAGGAGAGTTTATCGAAGGATAGTTTTCCGTCCGGTTTAGGATAAGTGAGCTTTTTACTTTCACTTATACGCAGTAATTTAGCGTGGTCTTCTTGACGGTCATGAAGTGTCAGCGGTATCTTTCCGTTGAAAATATTCTGATCTAAGGTGTTAAAAGCGCCACCAATCCAAGGGCCAAATTTATGCAGAGCGGGGCCAAAGTTTCGCGCGTTAAATAGCTCGCTATACAGCCAGCTTTCCTTATAAAGAGTATCGAATGTTTCAGCTTCTTTATCGCTACTTTTTAAGGCGTTATTAATCGCTTCCGCCGCTATCATGCCTGACTTCATGGCCGTGTGAACCCCTTTTATACGGGAGAAGTTTAGCGTTCCCGCATCACAGCCAATCATAATCCCACCAGGGAATTGCATTTTAGGAAGCGAGTTGTAGCCCCCTTTAGTGATCGCTCTTGCACCGTAAGATACGCGTTTACCGCCTTCCAAGTATTGGGAAATCATTGGGTGATGTTTAAGTTGTTGGAACTCATCAAATGGACTCAGCCAAGGGTTGCTGTAATTAAGATCGATAATTAAGCCAACGGCTATTTGATTGTTTTCTAGGTGGTAGAGAAAAAAGCCACCACTAGTATCACCATGTAAAGGCCAGCCCGAGCCGTGGATAACGAGTCCCTGTTGATGTTTAGCAGGATCAATGTCCCAGAGTTCTTTTAGGCCTATACCGTAATGTTGCGGATCTTTATCTTTATCAAGATTGAAGTTATGGATTAACGCTTTACCTAAATGCCCTCGGCAGCCTTCGGCAAAGATAGTGAAAGGGGCGTGAAGCTCCATGCCCGGCATATAGTTATCTTTAGGCATATTATCTCTGCCTACACCCATGTCACCGGTTAGGATGCCTTTTACGCGCCCATTATCATCGTATACAACTTCAGAGGCGGCAAAGCTAGGAAATATCTCTACCCCTAAGGATTCTGCCTGCTCTGCTAACCAGCGGCTGAAATTACCGAGGCTGGCAATATAATTACCTTGATTATGCATGCTCTTCGGTGCCATCCAATGTGGAATTTTTATCGAAGAGGTGCTGTCTTTTAGCAGGACGATTTCATCCTGTTCTGTGGCTGTTGTTAAGGGTGCGCCCATCTCTTTCCAATCAGGGAATAGTTCGTTCAAGGCTTTAGGGTCAATAACAGCGCCTGAAAGTATATGAGCGCCAACTTCTGAACCTTTTTCTACGACGCACACATTTAGCTCTGAGTTTAGTTGCTTCAGTCGACAGGCACTGGCCAAGCCAGCAGGACCCGCACCAATAATGAGGACGTCGAATTCCATCACTTCATGTTCCATAACTACACTCCCTGCATCTGCTCTATATCTAATGCAAACGTATTGGATAGGCCGGTGAGTACCGTATCGGCATGTTGCTTAACACGCGGTAGATAGTGTTCTGCATAAAAACTGGCGGTTGCAATTTTTCCTTGTAAGAAGGGGTCCCCGTAAGGGTTTTCTTGTGTGATTAGTTTGTTCGCTAAAAGGGCGCTGCGAGCCAATAACCAGCCACCGGTTAAATAACCCATCATCATCAGGTTATCAAAACTAACATTACCCATGGTTTGTGGATCATCGGCCGTATTTTCTAGAATCCAATCACCGGCTGATACAGCACTTTCTAAGGCTACTTTTAGTGGGTGTTGAAGGGCCTGCAGTTGTTTGTTATCGGAGGCTGTGAGTTGATTGAGTGTTTCATTAATATCTGCATGTAGTGCTTTAAGGGCCATGCCTTTATCAAATAAAGTTTTACGCCCGATTAAATCGAGTGCTTGGATACCTGTAGTGCCTTCATAGATCGGAAGAATACGGGCATCACGATAGTGCTGTGCTGCGCCGGTTTCTTCAATAAAACCCATACCACCGTGTACTTGGATGTTAAGTGAGGTTAGTTCTTGCGCTAATTCGGTCATCCAACCTTTAACAATAGGTGTGTATAGCTCTACTCTGGCTTTGGCTGCTTCATCGCCACTATGGGCGTGATCAATATCTGCGGCGGCACTGTAAGCGAGTGCGCGCATGGCTTCATTACCTGCTTTCATAGCCATTAGCATGCGGCGCACATCGGGGTGATCGATGATGGCAATTTTTTGGCCATCACGACGACTACCTTGAAAGCGTTCTTGGCTGTATTGCAGCGCTTGCTGATAGGCTCGTTCTGAGATAGATAAACCCTGTAAGCCAACAGCTTGTCTGGCATGGTTCATCATGGTGAACATATAGCTTAAGCCTTTGTTCTCTTCGCCGACGAGGTAGCCAATCGCTCCGTCGTTATCGCCAAAGCTCATTACGCAAGTTGGGCTGCCATGAATCCCCATTTTATGTTCTAAAGAGATGCAGCTAACATCGTTCAATTCAGCGGGTTGGCCCTGCTCATCTAAACAATATTTTGGGACGATAAAGAGGGAGATCCCTTTTACTCCGGCGGGAGCATTAGGCAGCCGGGCTAGTACAAGGTGAACGATGTTGGAGGTCATTTGGTGATCTCCCCATGTGATAAATATTTTTTGGCCGCTAATTTTGTAGTGATCACCTTCAGGTTTAGCTTTAGCTGCAACCGCTGCAAGATCTGAGCCTGCATTTGGTTCGGTTAAGTTCATTGTACCTGTCCATTCACCACTGATAAGTGGTGGGAGGTAGTGCGCTTTGAGTGTTTCACTACCATGGGCGATCAGGGCTTCGACAGCACCTTGGCTTAGCATTGGGCAGAGTGCGAAAGACATATTTGATGAATGCCAAAGCTCATTAACGGCCGTACCTATAACATTAGGTAGGTTCTGTCCTCCAAACTCTTCAGGACCGGTTAGTGTGGCCCAACCATTTTCTACAAACTGTTGGTAAGCGTCGGCAAAACCAGCAGTTTCTTGTACTTTACCGGCAGAAACCGATGACCCTTTTTCATCACCAACGCTGTTTAGAGGGGCGAGTATATCTGAAGCCAGTTTGCCGGCTTCTTCGATAATGACGGTGGCTAGTTCAGTATTAATATCTTCTAATTGCAGCTTTTCACAAAGCTGGTTGAGTCCGATGAGTTGATCCAGTACAAAGCTGGCATCTTTCAACGGGGGAGTATAAGTGCTCATAACGATCCTCTTTTTTAAAAAGGAGGCTTAGACTGGAAACGGTTTTACGTAGTCCAAGCCTCTTAAGGTCAAGCAGGGGTGGTACATGAATAAAAGGTTATAGTTTCTGTTCAAGCTCAGGTACTGCTTCAAACAGGTCGGCTACTAGTCCATAGTCTGCTACGGAAAATATGGGTGCTTCTTCATCTTTATTGATGGCGACAATGATTTTCGAATCCTTCATCCCTGCAAGATGTTGGATTGCACCGGAGATTCCGACCGCAATATAGAGATCAGGGGCAACAATCTTGCCGGTTTGCCCAACTTGTATATCGTTAGGGACAAAGCCTGCATCGACCGCTGCACGGGAAGCGCCAACGGCTCCACCTAGTTTGTCAGCGACCTGTTCTAACAGAGTAAAGCTCTCGCTATTTCCCATACCTCGGCCGCCAGATATAACCACTTTTGCTGCGGTTAATTCAGGACGGTCCGATTGCGCTATCTCTTCTGAAACAAAGCTAGAGAGGTTACTTTCAATCTGTAGATCCACATTTTCAATAGGTGCATCGTTACCTGTAGATGCCGCTTCAAAGGCGGTACCACGGACGGTAATAACTTTAATATTATCGAGTGACTGGAGTGTCGCAATGGCATTGCCTGCATAGATAGGGCGTTGGAAAGTATCTGCGGATTCCACCGCCGTAATATCTGAGATCTGCCCTACATCAAGTAGCGCTGCCACTCTAGGCAAAATGTTTTTCCCGTTGCTCGTTGCCGGCGCTAGTATGTGGCTGTAAGCCGTACCTAATTGACTGATTAACTGTGCCGTATTCTCTGCGAGGTGATGAGCATAAACAGAGTTGTCAGCAAGTAGTACTTTACTAATTCCTTCGACACTAGCCGCTTCATCGGCCACGTTTTGACAATTAGAGCCAGCAACCAAAAGGTGGAGGTCTTGGCCCATTTGAGCCGCGGCTGTTACGGTATTGAGTGTGGCACCTTTAAGGGTGCAGTTATCATGTTCAGCAATAATTAGAATAGCCATTTGTTCACCCCTTAAATTACTTTCGCTTGGTTTTTGAGTTTCTCGATCAATTCATCAACGCTGCTTACTAATATGCCAGCACTGCGTTCAGCTGGAGGAGTAACTTTAAGCAATTTACTGTGCTGTTTTAGCTCAACCCCTAAAGTTTCGGGGGTAACAACTGCCAGTGGCTTTCGTTTCGCTTTCATAATATTGGGTAGTGATGCATAGCGAGGTTCATTTAAACGAAGGTCTGTCGTGATAATGGCGGGTAGGGTAAGGCCAAGGGTTTGTAAGCCGCCATCGATCTCGCGGATAACTTGGACTTCACCTTCCTGAAGGTTGATCTCTGAAGCAAAAGTACCTTGTGGCATATTGAGTAGTGCCGATAGCATTTGTCCCGTCTGGTTGTTATCGGAATCGATGGCTTGTTTACCCATAATGATGAGATCGGGTTGTTCATCGCGGACAACTTGAGCTAACAGTTTTGCCACATTTAGTGATTCAAGGTTATCGTCGGTTTCGACCTGAATACCACGGTCTGCACCGAGGGCGAGTGCTGCCCGAATCTGTTCCTGACAGGCTTTGGGCCCAACCGATACTGCAACTACCTCTTGAGCGCTACCTGCTTCTTTAAGGCGAATGGCTTCTTCAACAGCGATCTCACAGAAAGGGTTTATCGCCATTTTGGTATTGCTTAAGTCAACATCTGAATTGTCAGCTTTAACCCGCACTTTGGCGTTGTAATCAATAACGCGTTTTACAGCGACTAATATTTTCATTTCGGTACCTCTATTATTCCTCAGGGGTGTTGAATCCACTGAGGTTATTTTAATCATGTTCTTAACTATCTTGTTCGTCTGAATAATTGGCCCTGTCGCGGAGTAAATATTTTTGGATTTTTCCTGTCGATGTTTTAGGCAGTGGACCAAAAATAATATCTTTTGGCGTTTTAAAGTGGGCCATATGCTCTCGGCAGAAAGCGATAATTTCCTGTGCGGTAACCTCTCGATCGAGATCTTTTAAGGCGACAAAGGCACAAGGGGTTTCCCCCCATTTCTCGTTACTTTTAGCAACAACGGCGGCTTCTTGAATCATCGGGTGGCGATAGAGCACATCTTCAACTTCAATACTGGATATATTCTCGCCACCGGAGATAATGATATCTTTCGAACGATCTTTGATTTCTACATATCCATCTGGATGCCATACAGCTAAATCGCCGGAGTGGAACCATCCACCCTCGAAGGCTGCGTGAGTGGTGTCTGGATTTTTAAGATAGCCCTTCATCACTAAGTTGCCGCGCATAAAAATCTCGCCCATAGTCTCGCCATCTTGAGGAACCGGCTCCATTGTTGTTGGGTCCGCAACCATCAAGCCATCAAGCATTGGGGCGCGAACCCCTTGTCGAGATTTAAGACGCGCTTTTTCATCTAAAGGCTTGTCATTCCACTCATCGTGCCAAGCGCAAATTACAGAGGGGCCGTAGGTTTCGGTTAGACCGTAAACATGAGTGACGTTAAATCCTAGAGCTTCCATACCTGAGATCACTGATGCAGGTGGTGCAGCGCCTGCAGTCATTACATTAACTTGATGTTCTATACCGGTTTTTAGGTCATCATCGGCAGAATTAAGCATGTTTAATACGATAGGAGCACCGCAGAAATAACCTACTTTTTCTTGTTTAATTAGGTTAAAGATATGATCTGCACGGACATGACGTAAGCAAACGTTAACCCCTGCCATAGCCGCAATACCCCAAGGAAAGCACCAGCCATTACAATGGAACATAGGAAGTGTCCAGAGATAAACAGGATGTTGCTCCATTCCCCAAGATATAGCGTTACTAATGGCGTTTAGGTATGCACCGCGGTGGTGATACACAACGCCTTTAGGATCCCCTGTAGTACCTGATGTGTAGTTTAGAGTTATCGCATTCCACTCATCTTTAACGGAGTAGGGGGTGAAATCTTCATCGCCTTTTTGCAAAAAAGCTTCATAGGTCAAATCGCCAATAAGTTCGCCGTGTTGCCAATAGGGATCATCTATATCAATAACTAGAGGTTTGTTCTCGACAAGTGTAAGAGCTACTTTAACAACGTCACTAAACTCTTTGTCGGTGATAAGTACTTTGCTTTCTGCATGTTGCAGAATAAACGCGATCGCTTCCGCATCAAGGCGAATATTGATTGAGTTTAGCACTGCACCACACATAGGTACGCCAAAGTGAGCTTCAAAATGCTCGGGTAGGTTTGGGGCCAAAATGGAGACCGCTTCCCCAGGTTTGACACCATATTCATGCAGCGCACTGGCTAAACGTTTGCAACGTGTGTAAGTTTCAGACCAGCTATAACGGGTATCGCCGTGTACTGTTGCCGTTCGGTTAGGGTAGACGCTGGCCGCCCGTTGAATAAATGTAATAGGCGTCAGTGCCGCGTAGTTGGCTTGGTTTTTATCCAGATCTGTTTCGAAGGCAGATTCGTTATTGTTTTCATTTATATTCACGATGCTCTCCATGTTTGTTGTTATCCCAGTAGCCGAAATTAGTGTTACGCTTAAAAGTTATTGCGCTTAAACTTCATGAGTTGGCCAACAATGCCGCTACGGAAGCTAAGTACGCAGATGACGAATACTGCACCCATAATAATGTGGATGTAGTTACCCATCTCTCCACCTGATAGGTAGTTCTGCATAGTGACAATAAAACCGGCACCTAATACGGGGCCAAAAATAGTGCCGACCCCACCGACTAAGGTCATTAATATGACCTCTCCAGACATGTGCCAGTGCACATCTGTCAGAGAGGCGAGTTCAAATACGAGTGTTTTTGTTGATCCTGCAAGAGCGGCTAGCGCCGCTGAAATCACAAAGGCTAACCATTTGTAATGGTTGACGTCATAACCTAAAGAGGTCGCGCGATCTTCGTTTTCACGAATGGCTTTAAGTACTTGGCCAAATGGAGAGTGAATGGTGCGATTAATTAACCAATAACCGGCGATAAAGATAACCAGCACGAAGTAATACATAACCATATTGTCGGATAGATCAATTAAACCGAATAGAGCACCGCGAGGAACGCCTTGTAAGCCATCTTCACCGTTGGTGAATGGTGCTTGTAAGTAGAAGAAAAAGATCAGTTGTGCCAGCGCTAATGTCACCATGGCGAAGTATATGCCTTCACGTTTGACTGCGAGTTTGCCGAATATCGCACCCAGCAAGCCTCCTGCAATTGTACCTAGGAGAATCGCAACTTCAGGGGTTAAGCCACTGTGGATCATTAAGTAACCGGTAACATAGCCACCGGTTCCTAAAAAAGCGGCATGACCAAATGAGAGTAGGCCAGCAAAACCTAGTAACAGATTAAAGGCGCAGGCAAACAGAGCAAAGCAAAGCACTTTGGCCAGAAAAACAGGGTAGAGCAGCGTTGGTGCTAGCAAAGCTAGGGCGAGAAGACAGAGATTAAGTTTCATATTATTCATAATAGGTTCCTAAGCTTCCTTACCGAAAAGACCCGCGGGTTTTAGTAGCAGCACAATAACCATTACTAAAAAAATCACGGTGTTAGAGGCTTCTGGATAGAAGTACTTAGTGAGTCCTTCGACAACACCCATGCCTAAGCCGGTAATAATGGCTCCCCCTATAGACCCCATGCCGCCAATAACAACGATGGCAAAGACGGTTATTAGAATATTGGATCCCATATCAGGTGATACCGAGTAGATTGGGGCTGCCATAACGCCAGCAAAACCGGCTAAAGCCACTCCAAAGCCAAAGGTAAGAGTGACAATGAGCGGCACATTGATCCCGAAGGCTTGCATCAGTTGCGGGTTTTCAGTGCCAGCACGTAGGTAAGCACCAAGTTTAGTTTTTTCGATCATCCACCATGTGCCAGCACAGACAAGGACTGACACAATAATGATCCAAGCACGGTAGTTAGGCAGGTACATGAAAGGGAGCTTTGTGCCGCCTTTTAATGCGTCTGGTACAGCGTAGGACAAGCCGGAAGAACCAAAAGCATGGGTAAATACCCCTTGGATTATTAGAGCAAGACCAAAAGTTAACAATAAGCTGTAAAGGTGATCTTCATTGGCGATAGGACGGATTAGAAAACGTTCCATGAGAATGCCAATCAAGCCAACCGTTAAAGGAACAAGGATGAGAGCAAACCAGTAGTTTATACCCATATATTTCAATGCAAGGAGTGCAATAAAGGCACCCAGCATATACATAGCGCCTTGGGCGAAGTTGATGATTTTTAATAGCCCGAAGATGATTGCTAATCCTAGACTAAGCAGGGCGTAAAAAGAGCCGTTAATCAGTCCGACCAGTAACTGGCCAAACAGGGCAAATAGATTAATATCAAAGAGTGTAGCCATAACAGAAAAATTACCTTTCTGAACTATATAGAGCGATAAAGGCGGCTCTTTTCAGAGCCGCTAACCGATCAGGAAAAGTTACACTGAGGTAGCATAGGGCTATATGCCTCGTTACCTGGAATCACTTTAATAATCTTATAAATATCGTTTTTATCTTTACGCTCTTCTTTCTTTTTAATCTCTACGTAAAGCATGTCATGTACCATGCGGCCATCTGGGCGTAGGGTTGCGTTACGGGCAAAAAAGTCGCTAGGTTTTGTCTCTTTCATTGTTTTCATAACAATATCGGAGTCGTCAGTTCCTGCTGTTTTAACCGCATTTAGATAGTGGGTTGTGACTGAATAAACGCCTGCGTGGATCATGCTTGGAATCGCACCATGACGTTGTTCAAAGCGCTTACTCCATTTTCGTGTTTCATCATCCATATCCCAGTAAAAGCCGGATGTAAGGCGCATGCCTCCTGCGGTAGCTGGATCCATCGCTTGTGCATTAGGAGTAAAAACCAGTAGACCAGCTACATCCATCTGTTCCGTTAGGCCAAATTCAGCAGCTGCCTTTAGGGCGTTAACTGTATCGTTACCCGCGTTGGCTAGAGCAACGACATCTGCGCCAGAGGCTTGGGCCTGCAGAATGTAAGAGGAGAAATCTGTTGTACCGAGTGGCGCACGAACATTACCGAGAACTTCGCCACCATTTTCGTTAATAACTTTACTGGCCATGCCTTCAAGTGCATGACCGAAACTGTAATCTGCGGTAATGAAGAACCATTTCTTTTTGCCCGCCTGCACCATAGGTTTAACGGTACCGTTGGCGAGTGCAACTACGTTATATGTCCAATGCACGTTATATGGGTTACACGCTTTTGTTGTGAAGCTGTTTGATGCAGAACCCGAAATTAAGGTGATATTTTTGCTGTCCGCATTTACCTTTGATACTGCGCCGGATACCGCGGAAGAGACTAAGCCTCCAATGGTATCGACCCCTTCATCTTCTACCCATTTACGGGCAATCGCAGAAGCTATATCCGGTTTTAACTGGGAATCCGCACTGACCATTTCAATGGGTTTTCCTAGTACACTTCCACCAAAATCTTCAATCGCCATTTCTGCTGCAATAACACAGCCTGAACCACAAATATCTGCGTAGGTACCGCCCATATCTGCCAATATGCCCAGTTTCACCTGACCATCTGTGGCTGCTTGAGCGCTACAAATCATGGTTGCGGCGATTGCGCCTGATACAACGGTAGATAAAACTGATGTGTTGGTTCTTTTCATTTTCTGACTCCGGTTTGGTTTGTTTTTATTTTCTGTTGGGAAACAGTTAGTGATATAACCAAGGGCTAGACGCCCAAATAGGTGTTAAGTAGTTCAGTTTTGGCTTCCAATTCGTTGGCGTGTACTTCTTCCACAATGTGGCCGTGTTCCATCACGTAATGACGGTCAGCAATAGGTGCTGCAAAACGGAAGTTCTGTTCAACCAATAAAATGGTAAGACCGCGCTCTTTGAGGTTCCTAAGGACCTCGCCCAGTTTCTGCACAATGACGGGGGCGAGACCCTCAGTTATCTCATCCAAGAGTAGGATATTTGCGCCGGTGCGTAGAATGCGGGCCAAGGCCAGCATTTGCTGCTCACCACCAGAAAGGCGAGTACCTTGGCTTGTGCGGCGTTCGTAGAGGTTTGGGAACATGTCGTAGATCTCTTCAAGGCTGACCCCATCAGAGCGTACATTCGGCGGTAACATTAGGTTTTCTTCCACATTAAGACTGGCAAAAATACCCCGTTCTTCAGGGCAGAAGCCTAAGCCAATATGTGCAATTTTATGGGCAGGCATAGCGATAGTTTCATGACCATTAATCACAATCTGCCCGCTGCGTTCACCTACCATATTCATAATGGCTCTAAGCGTGGTAGAACGACCGGAACCGTTGCGACCTAATAGGGTCACGAGTTCTCCTTGATTCACGGTCATGTCGATGCCATGTAAAATGTGTGATTCACCATAAAATGCATGTAAGTTATTAATGCGAATTTTTTCTCGGTGACTGGCGTGGAAGGCTGGGTTAGCAATAGATTCGCTATGGCTTGATGCGTGCTCGATCATGATGCCACCTCCGCTGTTTGCTTAGTGTCTACATCGTCTGCTGCGGTACCCATATAAGCTTCACGGACGCGGGCATCGGCAGAAACACTCGCATAATCACCTTCGGTTAGAATAGCGCCCCGTTGTAATACAGTAATCCGATCTGCGAGTTTAGATACAACATGAAGATTGTGTTCCACCATCAAAATAGTGCGATCTTTAGATACCTTTTTAATCAGGTCGGATACTAAGCCTACATCTTCATGACCCATACCTTGAGTCGGCTCATCCAGTAGCATTAATTCAGGTTCTACGGCGAGTGTTGTTGCAATCTCTAATGCCCGTTTACGGCCATAGGAAAGGTCAACAGTAACGGTGTTCGCAAAGCTTTCTAAACCTACAGACTCCAGTAGCGCGAGAGCTTTATCATTTAAACGATTAAGAATCTTTTCCGAACGCCAAAAATGAAAGCTATTGCCTTCTTTACGTTGTAGCGCGATACGCACATTTTCTAAAACACTTAGGTGAGGAAATACCGCGGAGATCTGGAAGGATCGGATCACACCTTTACGGGCAATTGCCGCTGGTTTCAATGGTGTAATATCCTCACCTTGAAACAGAATTTTTCCAGAGGTTGGTTGAAGAAACTTTGTTAATAAATTGAAGACAGTCGTTTTACCTGCTCCGTTGGGGCCTATTAAAGCGTGAATATGTCCCCGTTGGATATTCAGATTAACATCATCGACTGCTGTAAAACCTTTAAAGGCTTTTGTCAGATTACGGGTTTCAAGAATGAAATCCTGTGCTGGCTGGGTCATCGCTTGCTACTCTATTCTGGCCGAAGTCACTGTGAAATGTTGATCAGGCTTCTGCTGTTATTTTTATTAACAGCAGATTAAAGCTTAAATCTTGCTCAACTATTTTGAGAATCTAACCAAATGTAACAAGCGAGTTGAGAGTGGTAACTTTGTGTTACATTCTTCGGGTTGTTGAGCAATGATGGGAAGATGAATTACTGATGCAGCGCCACGCTTCTATTACTATCCGTTTGTTTTTAATGCTGCTTGTGTTGATCGGCAGCATCTTTGGCTCGATCTATTGGCTAACGGTTCCATTAATAAAAGAAAATGTCTTTGGCTTAGAGCTGCACTCTAATCGCCAAGTGCTAAATATTGTTTATGATTTGGCAAACCGTATGTACGCCAGTACAGAAACCTATATAGATAACACCCTTAATTCTCATGAGCAGCGATTAAAGTCAGTATTAGATATCGCTGAAAAACATATAGAGGTTAGCTTGAGAGATGGGCAAACTGCGGGATTAAGTGATGAGCAAGTTTGGCAGAAAGTGTTTGCTGATCTACGTGAATTTGACTTTGGTAATGGTGATTATATTTGGATCGCTGATTATGATGCTCGCCTGTTATCTCACCCCGATAGTGAGTTCAATAATAAGAGCATGTCGAGGGTTATAGGCCCTGAGGGTAAGCTTATTATTCCTGAAATATTAGATAAAGTGCGTGAGGATAAACAAGGGTTTTATAAATATAAATGGCAGCGCCTGAATAATAATACCAAAGTGATTGATAAATACTCCTATGTAAAAGACTTCTCTGAGTGGGGCTTTATTATGGGGGCGGGTGTTTATATTGATGATATTCAGAATGAAGTTGAGTTACAGAAGCAGCGCGCAATTTTTGAGATTAATAAAGCATTAAAAAATGTAAAAATTGCAACGAATGGCTATCTATATGTCTTTGACTCAGAAGGGAATATGCTATTTCATCCCAACCAGAATATCCATGGAACTAACTTTACAAAGCAGCTTAACCCCGTTACACAGCAACCGATCTATCAGGATCTTATGGCCGTGGCTGATTCGGGTAAGGAACTTTACTATAAGTGGGACCGGCCCGATGATCAGGGCAATTACATTTATGAAAAACTATCTTTAGTACGTCATTTATCGGGCTTTGATTGGTATATCAGTTCTTCCGTCTATTTGGATGACCTTAAAGCGAGCTCAGTACAATTAAGTCAGCGGCTGATGGCGATGGGGTTCTTTGCATTACTTGCCGCTATTGTTCTCGCTTTTCTATTTGCTGAGTGGCTGACTTCGCCTATTAAGAAGCTTTCATCGACAGCTTATAAAATCAGCCGAGGTAATTATTCTGCGAAGACAGGTATTCATCGTAATGATGAGTTAGGCCTTTTAGCTGAATCGTTTGATTATATGGTTGATCAGCTGCGGGATAATATTAATACCCTTAATTCACGTGTAAAAGCGCGTACTAAAGAGTTATCTGAATCCAACTACCAGTTACGTGATGCTGTTCTCTCTATGGAGTTGGCTCAAACAGAATTACGTGCAGTTGAAACGCGGCAGCGACTTATTCTTAATGCGCTACCGGCTCAAGTTGCATACTTAGATAAAGAACAGCGCTTTGTCTTTGCTAACCGTGAGTACCTAGATTTATTCAATCAGAGTAAAGATGAGATTGAGGGGAAAACTCTTAAAGAGGTGGTTGGCGATGATATGTATAGAGAGATTCGGCCGAATATAGAACGGGCTCTTGAAGGGCAAACTGAAGTATATGAGTACCTATTTCAGGAACAAGACAGAGAGATGCTAACCCGTCGAACTGTATTGCCGTTTTATAATGATCAGAAAAAAGTGGTTGGTTTTCTTAACCTTTCTATCGATATTACCCATGAGCGGGAAACGGAACGGCGTTTGGCTGAAGTCAGCAAAATGAAAGCGGTAGGTCAGATGTCAGGCGGATTAGCTCATGATTTTAATAATCTATTGACTATTATCTTAGGTAATTTGCTTGAGCTTCAACGGCATAAATCTATACCGGAAGAACTACAAGATAACTTGAGTCCAGCTATTCGTGCGACAAGGCGGGGTGCTGATATGACAAAACGGTTATTGGCTTTTTCTCGTCGACAATCGTTATCTCCTGCACGTATTAAATTAGGCGGATTAATCCATGAGCTCGTTGATTTATTGGCGGCACCATTGCCAGATAATATCAATTTACTGACCGAGATTAAGCCCGAAACACCGGATGTTTATGTTGATGCTGCTCAAATGGAAGATGCCTTAGTTAATATAGTATTGAATGCAGTGGATGCAATGAGTCGGGGAGGGGTGTTGTGTTTAACCGTTTCGGGTACAACATCTACCGCGTCAGATATTGTCAGTGGCGGATTTGATGAAGCGGTAGCGGCGGGTGAGTATGTTTTAATTTGTATTACCGATACAGGGGATGGGTTTACGGAAAAAGCGCTTAAAAAAGCCTATGAGCCGTTTTTTACCACTAAAGGTACCGGAGCTGGCTCAGGACTGGGCTTAAGTATGGTGTATGGTTTTGTAAAACAGTCGAAGGGTTATCTGCGCATACGTAATCGATGCGATATTCATGAAGGGGAAACGGGCGCTCAGATAGATCTTTTACTGCCTGCAACGCTAGGTATTGAATCTGAAGGTAAGGTGGACCAGCAGGCCGTAGTCAGATCTCCTTTTTCAGCAAAAGGGGATCGCGCTTTAGTTTTGTTGGTGGAAGATAACCAAGATCTACGTCAATTAGTGCGTAAGCAATTAACGGACATGGGGTTTGTTGTTATTGAAGCTAATAGTGGCGATGAGGCTGCGTTGTTGCTGGCTGGATTAGAGAGGGTTAGTGGTGTTGTTTCCGATGTAGTGATGCCAGGTCATAAGAATGGCTACGATGTTGCGGCGCTGGTTAAAATGCAGCACCCAAATGCTTTTGTTGTTTTAATGACCGGTTACACGGAGAACCCTCCTGAAACCGATTTTGATTTTAATTTGTTACAAAAACCTTTTGATGCAGATGCATTAGCACAGGCGATCTCGCCCGAGTTAGTTGATAAGAATAAGAAGGATAATCCATGAATGGATACAGTCCATTAATTTACGTTGTTGAAGATGAAGAAGATCTAGGGACGTTGATTTGTTCTTCCTTGAGTAGTTACCGTTATCAAGTGGAATATTGCGCTAATGGCGAACAGTTATTTGCTGCTTTAGATCGTCAGTTGCCGGAGATCTGTATTGTTGATCTGAACTTGCCAGATATTGATGGTATGCAGTTAGTAAAAGAGTTAGAGCATAAGGCGGTTGGGGTGATTATTGTGTCTGGCCGTGATGGTCTAGCTGATCGTGTTTTAGGCCTAGAGTTTGGTGCAGATGATTACATTACTAAACCTTTTGAACCTAGGGAGCTAGTGGCGCGGGTACAAAGCTTACATCGCCGTCTTGAAAAACAGAAACAGCAATCGGCTCAGTGTCCTAAACAAGCACTATTTGCGAATTGGAAATTTCAACCAGAGTCGCTTCATTTAAGCCGAGATCAATACAGTGAGTCGTTAAGTCGAGCGGAAGGGGATATGCTGTTAGCCCTGTTAAAACATCCTTTTCAGATTTTATCTAGAGATCAGCTATTGGGGGAAAATTGCGTTCCCTATGATCGAAGCATTGATGTGCGAATGTCTCGCTTGAGGAAGAAAATTGAGTCAGATCCTCAGCATCCAGAGTTGATTAAAACCGTTTATGGGGCTGGTTATATGCTAACGACGGAGGTTAAATGGCAGTAGCGCCACCTTAGCTTTTAGGTGACGCTACCTTTAGGTTTATCGACCCATCGTATAAAACTCAGGATTAGGCTGCATCGCACTTATAATCGCCATTCTGTTCGATAGACCAAAAAACGCACAGACGCTGGAGATATCCCAGATATCTTCATCATCTAATCCCTGTTTGTAGAGACGGTTATAATCTTCTTCGTTAATCTGCTCTGGTGTACGACATAGTTTCATACTGAAATCGAGAATTGATTTTTGCCGCTGAGTTATTGCACTGTGGTGATGGTTAATACTGATTTGGTCAGAGAGTATAGGCTGTTTCGTGATAATTCTTAACACGGCGCCGTGAGCAACGACACAATACTGACAGCCGTTTGCTGAACTGGTGGCAACCACAATCATCTCTTTCTCAGCTAAGCTCAAATTAGCTTCCCTATTCATGATTGCTTGGTAGTAATCGAAGAATGCACGAAACTCATCAGGGCGGCGAGCTAAGGTCAAAAATACATTAGGGATAAACCCTGTTTTCTCTTGTACTTCGGTGATGATCGCCTGAATATCTTCAGGTAGATCATTCAGGTTGATATAGTGATAGCGACATACGTCTGTGTTAAACATGGCCTTTCCTTATTTTTATAGGGTTTATTTGCTCTGATATAAATGCATTCAGATAGCTAAGAGTAAAAACAGGAAATGCTGCACAATGTTGAGTGAATCCTAACGAAATGTAACCAGAAATGATTTAATACTCCGTCTAAGACCGACCAATCAGATTGATAAAAAGTAGATAGATTCTCTTGAATAAATATAAATTACTTAAACAGGTTGTTATGGCGTTAGAGCGAGACTATCAAAACGCTATAGCCGCAGCAGAACGAGCACATCAAAGCGCCACGGATAAAGAGAACGTTGCTGAAAATAAGTACGATACATTGGGCTTGGAGGCGGCGTATCTTGCCGAAGGTCAATCAAGACGGGTTATGGCGTGTGAAGAGGAGTTAAGGTCGTTTCAGCAGTTACTTGAATCTTCAGGCAATGATGAGGAGGTCGATGAGATTGGTGTGGGCTCATTAGTTAAGCTTGAGGATGAAATAGGGGCAGTGAAATACCTGCTTATCGGGCGTTTAGCCGGTGGTTTAAAGGTGAAATATGGTGATCACAATCTTGGTCAAGAGGTGATGGTAATAACGCCCTCATCCCCATTAGGTAAAGCGTTAATGGGCTTAGGGCTTGGTGATCAGGTTGATATAGGAACTGCTACTGATAAAAAGAGTTATCAAGTAGCAGCGTGTTATTAAATTATCGCGCTAGGAAGGTGATGATTAACCCATTTTGGCAAGTTTAACTAACGTGTTGATGGCAACTTTTAAGTTCTCTAATGCTTGGCCTGCAGGTACTGATTGTTTTGCACAATCGTTGATAGCAACCGCAAAGTCGGTATAAAAACGGGTGTCTTTGTATTGCTTTTTAAGTCCGCCGACTATGGTGGCTTTATACTCATCCACTTGCTTTTGCATCGCTTTGGCTTTGGCTGCATCGCCACCATTAAATTTAAGTAGACCCGGTGTTACGATCTCTTGTTGAATAAAGTTGTCATATCCACCTAACCCAAGACGTACGGCATTTAGATCTTCTTGTGGGTATTTATCAGGCGCAGAATCCAATTTATATTCAACAAAATCTATAACCCCTTGGCAGGTCTGCATATTATTGATTGAAGGCGCAGCGAGTGCAGAGGTCGCTAGTGGTGTGATAAGAGCCGCAAGTAACAGGTTTTTGCTAATATTCATTGATCTTCCTTTATCTATTTTATTGTCGAGCGGTCGGATGGTTTAGATAGCTTCATCACACCGATTTAAATACTGTTTTCCGATAGTGGCATATCTGCATAAACAATGGAAATTGTTGGATATTTAATTACTCATCGACTTTGAAGGGAAGAAATTTACTGAGCTCTATCATCTGTTCATCCACCATAGCCGTTTCTTCCACAATAAAACGTTTAATCGCTTGATTAAAGCCCACCTCTTTTACGTAGTGAGTAGACCAGGTAGCTACAGGCTGAAAGCCTCGTTGGATCTTATGTTCACCTTGGGCTCCTGAATCAAAGCGTTTTAGATTGTTTTGTATGCAGTAATCGATGCCTTGATAGTAGCAGGTTTCAAAGTGCAGGCTGTCGTATTCATCAAAGCAGCCCCAGTAGCGACCATACAAAGTGTCAGAATCTTTAAGTGATAAGGCTGCAGCAACGGGGCGTTCCCCTTGCATGGCTATAACAAGGAGAAGGTTATCGGGCATTGTTTCTTGTAATTTAAAGAAAAATTCTTTGTTCAGATAAGCTTCACGTCCACGCTTTAAGTAGGTCATACGGTAAAAATCATAAAACTGCTCGATCTGCTGGTGGCTGATCTCATGGCCACTGAGCTGTATATGGCTGATCCCTTGGTCGATCACTTTCTGCCGTTCTTTTTTTACATTCTTTCTTTTTCTTGAGGTGAAATAGCTTAAAAAGTGTTCAAAGCTTTTATAGTCTTGATTAAACCATTGATACTGACAGCCTTTGCGCAACATTAATTTGGGCTGCGCTAAATGGTTCTTTTCATATTCGGTTGGAAAAAGGAGATGGAACGAGTTAGCGCCTAATTTCTCGCAGAGTACAGGTATTTGGGCGCGAATAGTGGCTAGCAAAGGAGCGGGATCTTGTTGTGTTAATAGCCTCGGGCCCATAACTGGGGAGAAGGGGATGGCACAGACCAACTTAGGATAGTATTTGAGCCCATGTTGCTGGTAAGCATCGGCCCACGCCCAGTCAAACACGTATTCACCGTAAGAGTGGTTTTTTAGATAGAGCGGCATAATAGCGATGGTTATACCGTTATCTTTTAGTTGTAGGTGTATAGGCTGCCAGCCTGATTGAGCGGAGGCGCTGCCTGATTCTTCCAATGCGTGAAGAAACTCATAGCGGAGAAAAGGGTTATCAGTGGGAGAGAGCTGATTCCATAGGTTTTTATCTATATCGCTGATCTTATGGCTGAATTTTATTTCCAGCATATTGTTGGTACCCGCTTTCTTTTATAGTTGCTAAGCTTTAATTTGAGGATAATGATTGTTAGTGACCTTTTAAACTAATTTATAGGTCTATCTTTGATTGTATGGGGCGTCATCCCCATTGCATATAGGGGCATAAAAATGGATGAGCTAGAACTTGAATTTGAACTTCATCCCCAACTTGCAGCTGATTGTATTGTATTGGGGGACTTTCCTGTTAGTCGTTTATTATTGTTGAATGATGCGAACTATCCTTGGTTTATTTTAGTCCCGCGCCGTGCAGGAGTCACCGAAACTTATCACCTGTCAGATGAAGATCAATGTATATTGATGAAAGAATCCTCTTTTTTAGCGTCTAATCTTGCTGATGCGTTTGCCGCTAAAAAAATGAATATTGCCGCTTTGGGTAATGTGGTTCCTCAGCTTCATATTCATCATATTGTGCGTTACGAATCTGATAAAGCTTGGCCTGCGCCGGTCTGGGGTAAGTTTCCTGCGCAACCTTACACGGCTGAACAGCTAGATGACGTGCGCTCTAAGCTTGAAGTCTTATTGGCAGGTGAGCTCACATTTGAACTTCATTAAACCTGTAGACGTTTGCTTAGTGGATAAAATATTGAGCATCTAAAGGAGATGGCGTCATACGGGTTAAGGCTCTGCCTTTTAATGTAAGGGAAGTATTTAAGTATTCGCTTAGATATAGGCTCTGATCATAATAAGGCAGGCCTTCTATTGTGAAGCCAATAATCTAGAAACCTATAAAACTACTTAGGTTTAGTTACTTTCATTCTGTTAAATTCACTTCAAATAGCTCTTTCTGCGATCAATGCGGGTAGGGGCCTGTCACCATCAAATAATTCAGGTATAATCCGCCGTTTTTAATAGGTTTATCCTTAGCAGTTTGAGGACTTATTTCGAATGCCAATCTTTGATTTTAAGTGTGATAGCTGTGGTCACGAATTTGAGAAGTTAGTTCTTAAAAGTGATGCACCAGCGCCAGTTTGTGTTTCATGCGCAAGCAGTGATGTAGTTAAAAAAGTATCAGCACCGGGCTTTCGTTTATCAGGCTCTGGTTGGTATGAAACAGATTTTAAAACCGGTAAGAAGAAAAATCTTGCAGGTACACCGGACAGCTCCGCTAGCTAAGGTTAGCGAAGAGTACTGGATAGGTTATTAATTCATAGACGATTGGGTGTAGACCCGATCTATTTAAGTTAACAGGAACAGTAAATTATGCGCAGTCATTATTGCGGCGATCTTAGAAAAGAGCATATCGGTGAAGACATTACACTGGCAGGTTGGGTGCACCGTCGCCGTGACCATGGTGGCGTTATCTTCCTAGACGTGCGTGACCGTGAAGGTATTACGCAGGTTGTATTCGACCCCGATCGTGAAGAGAGTTTTACTCTTGCTGATAGCTGTCGTAATGAGTTTGTTATCGAAATTAAAGGGACTGTGCGTGCGCGTCCTGAAGGTACAACTAATGCTGATATGCCGACAGGTGAGATCGAAGTATTAGGTAAAGAACTGGTTCTATTGAACAAGTCTGAAACACCTCCCTTCCAGTTGGATGAACATCAACAGGTGGGTGAAGATGTTCGCTTGCGTCATCGTTACATCGATTTACGTCGTCCTGAAATGCAGGAAAAACTACGTTTCCGCTCTAAAGTATCTAATTCGATCCGAAACTTTTTAGATGACAATGGTTTCCTAGATATTGAAACCCCTATTCTTAACCGTGCAACGCCTGAAGGTGCGCGTGACTTCTTGGTGCCAAGCCGTATCCATGAAGGAGCTTTCTTTGCATTGCCGCAGTCACCACAGCTGTTTAAACAGTTGTTAATGGTGTCGGGTTTTGATCGTTATTATCAGATCGCTAAATGTTTCCGTGATGAAGATTTGCGCGCGGATCGTCAGCCTGAATTTACCCAGATTGATATTGAAACATCCTTTATGGATGAAGAATCAATCATGGGCCTAACTGAGAAAATGATCCGTAAACTGTTCCTTGAGCTTAAGGGTGTTGATCTGGGTGATTTCCCACGCATGCCATACTCTGAAGCGATGCAGCGTTTTGGTTCTGATAAGCCAGATCTCCGCTTCCCAATGGAATTGGTTGATGTTGCTGACTTAATGGCCGAGATTGAGTTCAAAGTCTTTGCTGGGCCAGCAAAAGATCCTAAAGGCCGTGTTGCTGCGCTTAAAGTACCGGGCGGCGCTAAGCTGACACGTAAAAATATCGATGATTACACTAAGTTTGTTAGCATTTACGGTGCTAAGGGCTTGGCGTGGATCAAAGTGAATGAAATTGAAAACGGCGCGAATGGCCTTCAGTCACCTATCATCAAGTTCTTAGGTGATGATGTAACGATGGCGATTATGGAACGCTTAGGCGCAGAAAATGGCGATATTGTTTTCTTCGGTGCTGATCAAGAGAAAGTGGTTTCTGAAGCACTAGGCGCTTTACGTATTAAAGTAGGTGAAGATCTTGAAATGTCTCAGCGCGAGTGGGCGCCACTTTGGGTTGTTGATTTCCCAATGTTTGAAGAGACAAGTGATGGCGGTTTAACTGCGCTGCACCACCCATTTACGGCACCAAGCTGCTCACCAGAAGAGCTTAAAGCTGATCCGCTAGCGGCACTATCCCGTGCGTATGACATGGTGCTTAATGGTTGTGAACTGGGTGGCGGTTCTATCCGTATCCATGATCAAGAGATGCAAGCTAAAGTACTTGAGATTCTAGGTATTTCTGACGAAGAAGCTGAAGATAAATTTGGCTTCTTACTAACAGCCCTAAAATTTGGTGCGCCTCCGCATGGTGGTTTAGCGTTTGGTTTAGACCGTTTGATTATGTTGATGACCGGTTCGGATTCTATCCGTGAAGTCATCGCTTTCCCTAAAACGCAGAGTGCATCTTGTCCGATGACCAATGCGCCAGGTGAGGTTAGCGCTGTTCAGCTTCGTGAATTAAACATTAAATTACGTAAAACGCCTTAGTTTTCGTTTTGCTGTAATAGGGCGCTTAAAAGGGCCTTTTAGTATTAAAAATAAACTGCCTTCGGGCAGTTTATTTGTATCTATAGATCATTATTTTAAAACATACGGTAGATAGGGAGAGGGTGATGGCTGGTCATTCTAAATTTGCAAATATTAAACACCGTAAGGCGGCACAAGATGCTAAACGCGGTAAGGTTTTTACTAAGCTGATTCGTGAACTTGTGGTTGCTGCGAAAGAGGGTGGCGGTAATCCTGATGATAATCCTCGTTTGCGTGCGGCGGTTGATAAAGGCCTAGGCGCAAATATGAAGCGCGATACTATCGATAAAGCGATTCTACGTGGAGCAGGGGGCGCAGAAGGTGATAATTACGATGAGCTCACCTATGAAGGTTACGGCGCAAATGGTGTGGCAATTCTTGTTGAGTGTATGACAGATAACGTTAACCGTACGGTTGCTGGGGTGCGTGCTGCTTTTAATAAGTTTGGTGGAAACTTAGGTACAAGTGGTTCGGTTGCTTACCTATTCGAGAAGAAAGGCCAGATCACCTTTGGGGACGATCTGGATGAAGAGGTTGTAATGGAGGCCGCACTTGAGGCTGGTGCTGAAGATGTGGTTACTAATGATGATAACTCTATAGATGTGTTCACCGATTGGCATGAGTTCATGGATGTAAAGCAAGGTTTGGAAGATGCCGGCTTGCAGCCGGTTCATGCGGAAATTGCGATGATTCCATCAACAACTGTTGAGTTGGATGTAGATGCGGGCCGAAAAGTCCTGAAGCTGATCGATGCGCTAGAGGATTTTGATGATTCTCAGAACGTTTATCACAATGCCATTATCCCTGAAGAATCGATGGACGAATAATTTTCTTTCCTCTTTCTAATGGCCGGGATTATACTCTCGGCTTTTTTTATTCCTCAATATTAGTGGGTTCAGGGTTTTTAAAATGGGCTAGCTCCTGTATTCTTTGCTGTATAAATAAACAGTATTTTTTTGGGGTTGGTGATTTTGAACCGCAATTTGAATCAGAATGTATTAAACAGATGCTTATATTAGGAATAGATCCAGGGTCGCGCATCACAGGTTACGGTGTGATTAATAGTGTTGGCAATAAAAATGAATATGTTGCTAGCGGCTGTATACGCATCAAAGGTGATGAGCTGCCAGAACGCTTGCAGCAGGTTTTTACAGGCGTTGCTGAGGTCATAGAGCGTTATTGTCCTCAAGAGATGGCCATTGAGCAGGTGTTTATGGCACGTAATGCTGACTCAGCTTTAAAGCTAGGTCAGGCGCGTGGTGTGGCTATTGTGGCAGGCACTAATGCAGATCTGCCTGTTTATGAATACGCAGCGCGTAAAGTTAAGCAATCTGTTGTGGGCAAAGGTTCGGCTGATAAGGCACAGATCCAGCATATGGTGACTCAAATTCTGAAGTTGCCAGGCGCGCCTCAAGCGGATGCCGCTGATGCGTTAGCTATTGCTCTTTGTCATGCTCATACACGTAGTAGTTTGATTAAAACTGCAGGTAGTATGTCGTCGCGAAATGCGAGTTGGCGCCGTTAATTTTCTAGTTGCTTAGGCAGCATTGTTACTTATAAGAGTTTAATCATGAGTTACGAATATTTTATCTATATTGCCGACCTTCTGGGTGTTGCGGTTTTCGCCACTGCGGGAGCTTTAGCAGCCCAAGGGAAGCGTTTAGATATTTTAGGGGTGGTAGTGTTAGCTATTGTGACCTCAATTGGTGGCGGAACTATTCGTGATATCACATTGGATATTCACCCGGTTGTTTGGATTGCTGATACGACTTATCTTTGGGTAGCGATTATTTCTGCGGTTGTTGCTTTTGTCGTGTGTCGCTATATGCAATACCCAAGAAGATTATTGTTAATACTTGATGCGATGGGGTTAGCGCTCTTTACAGTTCTTGGTGCTGAAAAAGCCTTAGCATTAGAATTTTCACCGATTATCGCTGTTATGATGGGGGTAATAACGGGTTGTGCCGGAGGTATGATTCGTGACATTCTCACAGGTCAAATTCCGTTAATACTTCAGCGTGACGGCGAGCTTTATGCGACCTGCTCTATTGTCGGTGCGATATTCTATATTGCGTTTTATGAGGTGGTAGAAGAGCAGTTATTGGTACTTATAGCCATGTCGATAGTATTTGTTGTTCGCATGGCTACCATTTTTGCGAACTTGAAATTGCCAGAATTTATTGTCGCAGGACATAAGTTGGAAGATATGAAAAAGGGGCAGGATCAGTGATAGGTCGATTAAAAGGTGAGTTAATAGAGAAACGCCCTCCACAACTCGTTATTGATGTGAATGGAGTGGGTTACGAGGTCGAAGCCTCAATGAATACTTTTTATCGTTTACCTGAATGTGGTTCGCAGCTAATTTTGTTTACTCACTTTGTGACCCGTGAAGATGCGCAGTTGCTCTATGGTTTTTATGAACGGGAAGAACGCACGCTTTTTCGCACTTTAATTAAAGCTAATGGTGTCGGGCCCAAACTGGCGATCACAATCTTATCGGGCATTTCTACTGCCGAATTTGTACGTTGTGTAAATGATGGTGATACCGCGTCGTTAGTAAAATTGCCCGGTGTAGGCAAAAAAACTGCAGAACGTTTGATTGTTGAGATGAAAGATAAAATTCAGGCATTGGGCCTTGAAAGCTCAAGCGAATTTCAGTTATCGGCTGCAGATGGACCTGATATGGCTGCTTTCGAGCCAGTTGCCGATTCTCGGTCTGAGGCTGAAAGCGCGTTGATCGCTTTAGGTTATAAGCCTGTTCAAGCGACTAAATCGGTAGCTCAAGCGGTAAAAGCTTTAGGTGCTACAAGTAGTAGTGAAGCGCTTATTCGTTACGCTCTACGTGCAATGGTTGGGTAGGAGTACTGTAAGTGATAGAAGCTGATCGATTTATTTCGCCGTTAAGTAATCCTGTAGAAGAGGCGACAGATCGCGCTATTCGCCCTAAAACCCTTGAAGATTATGTGGGACAGCCTGTTGTACGCGAGCAGATGGAGATTTTTATTCAGGCTGCGAAAATGCGTAATGAAGCTTTAGATCATACCTTGATTTTTGGGCCTCCGGGCCTAGGTAAAACCACATTAGCTAATATTATTGCTAATGAGATGGGGTCGGAGATTAAAACCACCTCTGGCCCAGTGCTTGAGAAAGCAGGGGATTTAGCAGCGATCTTAACTAATTTAGAACCTAATGATGTTCTGTTTATTGATGAGATTCACCGCCTTAGCCCTAATGTGGAGGAGGTGCTTTATCCTGCAATGGAAGATTATCAACTTGATATTATGATTGGTGAAGGCCCTGCTGCCCGTTCTATTAAGTTGGAGCTGCCTCCTTTTACTTTAGTGGGGGCAACCACGCGAGCGGGGTTGCTCACATCCCCGCTTCGTGACCGTTTTGGGATTGTGCAGCGCTTAGAGTTTTATAATGTCGAAGATTTGACCCGCATCGTTTCCCGTTCAGCTAACCTTTCTGGCACTTATATTGATGAGCAGGGCGCTTCGGAAGTAGCAAAGCGCTCTAGAGGAACGCCACGTATAGCAAACCGTTTGTTGCGCCGTGCGCGGGATTACGCTGAGGTTAAAGGGGACGGTAAGATCAATAATGATATGGCAGATCGAGCTTTAAATATGCTTAATGTTGATCATCATGGTTTTGATCATCTGGATCGCCGAATGTTAATGACGATGATCGACAAGTTTGCGGGAGGCCCTGTAGGTGTAGAGAATCTTGCAGCGGCAATCAGTGAAGAGCGTGATACTATCGAAGATGTATTGGAACCCTACCTTATCCAGCAAGGATTTATTATGCGAACCCCTAGAGGGCGTGTAGTTACTGATTATGCTTATAAGCATTTTGGGATTGATCGGCCAGACGAAGGTTAATCATTACTGGTTTTATTAAATAAACCAAATCCGATTTAGATCAATAAACCCTACTTTAAGTATGCTTTTGTGCTAAAACTGATCTTCGTCAACCCTGTTTTATAGGTCCTAGGTCTAATATACCGATTACTATAATAAAGTAAGTGCAGGTATTGTTATGACGGTTAATCTTACGCTATCAGAGGTGGCGGCCTTTAAAAAGGAGCTTCTCTATCTATTAGAGCAGTTACAAGCTGAAGTGACAGAGGAAATGGAGCCGCAGATAAGCACCGGAGTGCAAACGCTAGAGGTTCATGATTCTGGGGAAGATGCGGATGCTACCGCAGACTTTATGTTGAAAGTTGAATCCCTGTCTAGGCATAACGAAGAGATAGCAGAATGCTTATCTGCGTTAAGTCGAATCAATGCAGGGGAGTTCGGTTTATGTACCGATTGCGGTGAAGAGATTGAATTGAGTCGTTTAAAGGCTTGTCCAACTGCCGCTCGATGTATTCGTTGTCAGTCTTTATATGAGCAAGGTTTGCAAAAAAGCGCATAATTTTTTTTTACAAAACCCTTCATCACTTTTCTTGTATTAAACCAGCCGTTCTAGGCTGGTTTTTTTCTTGTATTAATTCTTCTGACTGTTATTGTTGATCCTAAATTTCTCTGCTGGGAAATAGATTGAACTTATCTGCTTTTGAGTAATCAGAAAGCAGGTTTGGGGTCTCTTTAACTGCTTAAATAGATAAGAAGGATAGTACTGTGGTCGAAAAAATGTCGATCTGGAGTTTGGTTGCAAATGCGAGTTTAGTTGTGCAACTGGTTATGCTAATGCTTTTGTTAGCCTCAGTGCTTTCTTGGATAATGATTTTTCAGCGTCAATCGGTGCTTTCAAAAGCACGTAAAAGCCTCAGGAAGTTTGAAGAACGATTTTGGTCAGGTGTCGATTTAGGCCAACTTTTCCGTGAAGTCAATCAGCAGCCTAATTCCGATTGTGGTGCTGAAAATATTTTCCGTGCAGGCATTAAAGAGTACACCCGATTAACGCAACAGCAGGGTTATGATCCAGATTCTGTAATGGACGGCGTTGAGCGAAGCATGCGTGTTGCTTTAGCGCGTGAAGAAGATAAATTAGAACGTCATCTACCTTTCTTGGCAACCGTCGGTTCAACCAGCCCTTATGTCGGTCTTTTTGGAACCGTTTGGGGGATTATGAACTCCTTCCGTGGCTTAGCCAATGTTCATCAGGCAACTCTAGCATCAGTGGCTCCAGGTATCTCTGAAGCTCTAATTGCTACAGCTATTGGCCTTTTTGCCGCAATTCCAGCCGTCATTGCTTACAACCGTTATTCTGCACAAGTGGAATATCTATTAGGTAATTATGAAACCTTTGCGGATGAATTCTCATCTATCTTGCATCGCCGTATGCATGGATCACACTAATTTAATGGGGAGTGTGATCAGATGATTAGAAGGCATAAGAAAAAGCGCAAGTTGAACGCCGATATCAATGTTGTGCCCTATATTGATGTAATGATGGTGTTATTAGTGATCTTTATGATTACTGCACCGATGCTTACACAAGGGGTTAATGTTGAGTTACCTAAAGCCGCAGCAGAACCTGTAGATGATAAAGACAATGAACCCGTTATAGTGACGGTTAATGCCGATGGCGAATACTTTATCGATATTGGTGGTGACCCTGAAGAAGCGGTTACCGCTGAGGTGGTCCAAGATCGAATCAGTAAGATTTTGGCGACCAATCCAGATAAAATGTTATTAGTTCGCGGCGATCGTAGTGTTGATTACAATACGGTTGTGCAACTGATGGTTTTACTACAACAAGCTGGCGCTCCAAGCGTTGGCTTGGTGACAGAGTAGGTTAGAATTTTGCGTTTAGGTAGTTACCTGCTTCCCACTCTCTTTGCTGTTTTACTGCATGCGGTTGTTGTTGGCTTATTGGCACAGAGTTGGTTTGACCATGAAGACTCGACACGTAAAGTGCCGCGGCATGTTCAAGCAACGATTGTGGATATGAAAACTCAAACTGCACAAAAAAAAGCCGCAGCAGAGGCTAAAGCAAAACAGAAAGCTGATTTGCAACGTAAAGCTGAAGCGGATAAAAAACGTAAAGCGGATGCGAAGAAAAAACAGTTAGCAAAAGAGAAAGCGGCTAAGAAGAAAGCAGAAGATAAAAAACGACAACAAGAGTTAGCTAAGAAAAAAGCAGCCGATGCTAAAAAACAGGCTGAACAGAAGAAAGTTCAAGAGGCTAAGTTAAAGAAAGCGGCCGCAGAAAAAGCGAAAAAAGCTAAAGAAGCGGCTGCAAAAAAAGCTAAAGCTGATGCGGCTAAGAAAAAAGCGGAAGCTGAACGCAAAGCAGAAAAAGCCCGTAAAGCAGCAGAAGAACAGGCTAGAAATGAAGCCTTGATTCGGGCTTTAGAAGAGGAAGAGGCTGCAATTGCGGCAGAAGAACAGCGTGCTGCTGCGATGGGCTATGAAGCTTATATTGTTGATCAGGTCACTCGTAATTGGCGACGTTCTCCAACAGCAAGAAATGGTATGGTGGTTGAGATAACGGTGCATCTATTACCCTCAGGCCGTGTTAATGATCGCTATGTAACGAAGTCGAGTGGTGATTCTCGGTTTGATAATGATGCACTGAGAGCGATTGATCGTGTTACTGTATTTGAAAAGCTACAGGAGTTAGATCCTGTTGTGTTTGACCGTTATTTTAGGAAGCGTGTTCTTCGGTTTAGACCTGAAGATTTACGGGATTAAGTTTTAAAGGGGAGTTAAGCGTGAAGAAAGTGTTTCATC
Source organism: Neptuniibacter sp. 2_MG-2023 (assembly GCF_030547495.1). NCBI lineage: Bacteria > Pseudomonadati > Pseudomonadota > Gammaproteobacteria > Oceanospirillales > Oceanospirillaceae > Neptuniibacter > Neptuniibacter sp. 2_MG-2023. The sequence continues at coordinate 44,246 of NZ_JAUOQC010000018.1, forward strand.
TATTAATTATGAGTTGTGTGTTACTGCTTTCCTCTGTTGCTAGTGCTGAGAGTGATTTAGCGATTGAGATCACCCAAGGCATTGATGAGCCAACCCCTGTTGCGGTTGTACCTTTTGCTTGGGATGGGTCGTCAGCGTTAAAAGAAGATATTGCTAAGATTGTTTCAGCTGATTTAGGTCGTACCGGCTTGTTCAATATGATGGATCCTAAAAATATGTTGAGTTTTCCAACTCAGCAAGCTCAGATCTATTATAGAGATTGGCGAATTAGCAAAACTGAGTTTTTAGTGATTGGCCGTCAAATACCTGCTGAAGGTAATCAAATAAAAGTTGAATTTGAGCTTTATGATGTCCTTAAAGAGCAGCGTTTGTTATCTGAGCGAGTATCAGGTACACAAGATAATCTACGCGATATAGCACATTATATATCGGATATGATCTATCAGAAGTTGACGGGCATTCGCGGTGCGTTTTCCACACGAATTGTCTATGTTACCGCTCAGCAATATGGTGAAGGTAAAGTGAGCTACCGCCTTAAAATGGCCGATTCTGATGGTGCGCGTCCGATTACGATCCGTCAGCAGAGTGAACCTTTAATGTCACCGGCTTGGGCACGAGATGGCTCTAAACTCGCTTATGTGTCTTTTGAAAGTGGCCGTCCGGCAATCTATATTCAATACTTGGCAACAGGTAAACGTGAAAAAGTTCAATCATTTAGAGGCCTTAATGGTGCGCCAGCATGGTCACCAGATGGTAATAAATTAGCGATAGTCTTATCTAAAGATGGTAATCCGGAGGTCTATGTACTGGATCTAAGATCCCGTAGTTTAGCCAGAATTACTCATCATTATGGGATTGATACGGAGCCCTCATGGTCTCCTGATGGTCAATCTATTATTTTTACCTCCGACCGAGGTGGTCAGCCACAGATCTATCGGATCTATCTGCCGACCCGCCAGTTGGAACGAGTGACTTATGAAGGCAATTATAATTCACGTGGACGTTTGACCCATGATGGTCGCTTCCTCGCGATGGTACACAGAGGTGATGACAATGTGTTCCGAATTGCTGTTCAAGATTTGAAAACAGGCCGTTTAGATACGCTAACTGATACGTATCTTGATGAGTCGCCCACTATAGCTCCAAACGGTAGTATTATTCTTTATGCTACTCAAAAAGGGGTGAAAGGTGTGCTTGGTGGCGTGACCTTAGATGGTAATGTGCGCTTTATATTGCCGGCAACGAGTGGCGATGTTAGGGAACCCGCATGGAGTCCCTACTTGCAATAATTTCTTATAGACATTAACTTATGTCCTGATTTGGACATGGCGGCGTTAATAACATTAAAAATGCTGGGTAAACCAGTAAATTTTTTCAGGAGTGATCAATGCGAGCTTCCAACGTAACTAAAGCAGTTGCACTAGCCCTATCCGTTGCATGGGTAGCAGGTTGTAGTACATCTGGCACAACAGAAAGCACTGGTTCTACAGCAGGAACTGACACAGGTTCGACTCAGGGCGTAAGCCAGAATACTGGTGTTAGCGGTTCCTCTATGGACGATGTCGCAAACCTTCAAACTGTATTTTACTTTGACTTTGACCAGTCTGTTGTAAAAGCGGATGGTTTTGCTGATTTAGAAAAACATGCGGCCTATTTAGCAGCTAACCCATCAGCACAAGTTATACTAGAAGGTCATGCTGATGAGCGTGGTACTCGTGAGTACAACATGGCTCTAGGTGAGCGTCGTGCTAAAGCTGTTTCTCGTTTCCTACAAGTTAATGGTGTATCTGGTTCCCAGGTTGAATCTATTAGCTTCGGTGAAGAGAAACCAGCCGTTTTGGGTCACAGCGATTCTAGCTGGAGCCAGAACCGTCGTGTGGAATTGAAGTACGTATCTCGTTAATTTATGACTTCAAAATACACAGTATATACATCAACACTGGCGCTGTTACTCAGCGCTAGTGCTGTTGCTGAAGAGGTTCCGGTGATTGAGTTAGGCGTCGATAGTGGCCAAAGCTCATCTCAAACGGCGACTTATACTCCTCAAGCGTCAAGCGGTAGTGAGCTTGTACTTATTGTCCAGCAGTTGCAGGATGAGGTGCGATCATTAAGAGGGCAGTTAGAGCAGCAGGATTACCGTCTAAAACAGATGGAACGTCAGCAATTGGATCGTTACCGAGATCTTGATCGACGTATATCATCTATATCTACAACCTCAGCTCCCAGTACGCCTGTTTCTACTGATCTGAGTAGTGCTGAGCCAACGCCTACAGTTACGCAATCCCAGCCTGAACTTGTGCAGTCTGATGCAGCACCTAGTGATGCTAAAGCCTATCGCGAAGCCTTTGGGCTAGTGCGAGAGAGAAACTTTCCTAAAGCGGCTGAAGCATTTACTGCTTTTATTAAAGATTACCCGCAAAGCGAACGCTTAGCTAATGCCTATTATTGGCTTGGTGAAGTGAACTTGGCCGAACAGAAACCTGAGTTGGCGCGCGAATCTTTTATGCAGGTTGTCACACGATTTGCTGATCACCGTAAAGCACCGGATGCCGCTTATAAACTTGGTATTGTCTACGATCAGCTAGGTGATAGTAAAAAATCCACTGAATACTTAGATCTTGTTATTACTAAGTATCCGGACTCTTCTGCCGTCCGTTTGGCCGAAGAATTTAAACGTCTTCAATAAATCTGGAAATATACATGAATACGCCTGCTTCCCCTAAAGCAGTGGTACTGCTTTCTGGCGGCTTGGACTCAGCAACAGCGCTAGCCATTGCTTCTGACCGTGGTTATGACTGCTATGTACTGAGCTTTGATTATGGACAGCGTTCGCTGACAGAACTTAATGCAGCTAAAGAGATTGCTAAACAGCTAAAAGCGGTTGAGCATCAAGTGATTCGCCTTCACCTTGAAGATTTTGGCGGATCTGCGCTGACTGATCATAGTATTGATGTTCCTGAAGAGGAGACGGATGAGATTCCAGTGACATACGTGCCAGCACGTAACACGGTATTTATGTCTTTGGCTTTAGGTTGGGCTGAAGTGTTAGAAGCGGATGCTATTTTTATCGGTGTCAATGCGGTGGATTACTCCGGCTATCCTGATTGTCGACCAGAATATATTGCTGCATTTGAAACTATGGCGAACCTTGCCACTAAACGTGGTGTAAGCGGTGATCCTATTCGTATAGAGACACCGTTGATCGATCTAACTAAAGAGCAGATTATCCAAGCGGGTACAGCGCTGAATGTTGATTACGGTTTGACGATCTCTTGTTATCAAGCGGATGATCAAGGTCGTGCCTGTGGTGTTTGTGACAGCTGTCGGTTACGTACAAAAGGTTTTGTGGAGGCAGGAATTAAAGACCCAACACGCTACCAGTAAAAAAAGCCTTGCTTTCCCGCTTTTGGTGCGTAGAATACGCCTCCTCCAAGTGGGTCGTTAGCTCAGCTGGTAGAGCAGTTGGCTTTTAACCAATTGGTCACAGGTTCGAATCCTGTACGACCCACCACTTAAAGAACCCAGCCCTGTGCTGGTTTTTTTATGCCTACAGGAAATTCATATGTACAGGATGAGAACCGTTAAAGGTTCGATTCGCATGACGAAGTCATAAGAAAACATCGGAGCTTGCGACGATGGCCCGAAGGGCAATAGTAATCCTGTACGACCCACCACTTAAAGAACCCAGCCCTGTGCTGGTTTTTTTATGCCTACAGGAAATTCATATGTACA
>NZ_JAUOQC010000019.1:0-47486 GCF_030547495.1 Neptuniibacter sp. 2_MG-2023
ACGATGGTGAAAAACGGAACATACTGGGATGAAAAAATGGTCTAAATACTTGACTGGGAACCATAGTCACTTGTTAGGCTAGTGACTTTACCTAGAAATACCAATATAAGTGATTGTACTATATTGCTTTCCTTTGAACGAAACCACCCAACTTAAGACCCAACGACATACACTAGCTGACTATTTCCCTTTGTCTTTTTCTCTTTTTTGTCTTTTTCTCTTTTTTGCCTTTTTATCTTTCACCGACTAGGCGAGTTAACCTTTAGTATAAATACTCAGCGCTTAAAATACCGCTAGTATTTTATGAAGTTTCATTTCTTTTTCAGAGCTTTTAACTTTCTCTCTTTTTTTGCGCCTAACATTTGTATATACGGGGGTCCGTGTATCTACCCACACCGCTATTAATTAAAAATAGATGTAATTATTTGAAAAGGAAGGAGAAACTAAAGAATCAAATCGTACTCTTCCGTGACAAATCAAGCATGCGTATTAACAATTGATATACGGGGGTCCGTATATCTATCCATGCCAGGCATCCATCTCTCTGATTTATAACTATTTTTAACCTAAGCACGGTGACAATACAAGTTCCTTTCGCTCACGGGGTGAGCTCCTACATCAGCGTATTTCTGTAGGAGGCCAACCTTTGACCGAAGCCCTATTGAAGGTTGGCACCTCTTTTACTCGTTGGCGGGGATGCCTTAGACCTTTTTCTTGCCCATTCGACGAACGATAAAAATTAAGGCTAGAGACACTAAACCAGAGATCGCTAGGTGATCCGGCTCTGTCATAAAATGAACAATACCACTCATAATGCTGGCGTGTTCTGAGTGCGCCAGTGCAGGTAGTGATGTCGTTAATGCAGCGGCGCCAGTCAATGTGCTAATCGCTATTTTTTTCATTTTCTAATCCTTTCTTTCTTTAAATTTTTTGGCGGTTTATTTAAACAACAGCAACGGCAGGTGGTAAGGTTTTAGCCGTTAGCATGCCTTCGCTAATAATAAATTGGATAATATCATCTAAACCTTTCGCTTGTTTTAGATTAGCAAATACAAATGGACGTTCACCACGCATTCGCTTTGCATCGGTATCCATCACTTCAAGAGATGCACCAACAAGAGGAGCTAAGTCGATTTTATTGATAATAAGTAGATCCGATTTGGTAATACCCGGCCCACCTTTGCGTGGGATTTTATCACCTGCTGATACATCAATCACATAGATAGTAAGGTCCGACAGTTCAGGACTAAAGGTCGCGCTTAGGTTATCACCACCGCTTTCGACAAAGACGACATCTAGATCCCCATGACGTTCGATTAGTTGATCGATTGCGGCGAGGTTCATTGAGGCATCTTCACGTATAGCAGTATGGGGACAACCGCCCGTTTCTACACCGATAATTCTGTCTGCACTTAGTGCTTCGTGTTCGGTGAGAAACTTAGCATCTTCTTGGGTGTAAATATCATTAGTGACGACCGCTATATCATAATGATCTTTCATAGCGGCACAGAGTGATCTCAACAGTGCCGTCTTACCGGATCCGACGGGGCCACCTACGCCAACTCGTAGTGTTTGCTTTGGTTTACTCATCTATTGTTTACCTCTGTTGTCATTCTGTCGTTATTCCGTAGTTATTTTCTGTTTGTATAAATATTAAGAACGAAATAACCGTGAATATTGTTGTTCATGTAAGGCACTCGCGATAGCTAATGCGGGTAAGCCAGCGCCGATCTGTTCTTCTTCTATTGGCGCAGCTATTTTTAAGGCGCGGCTTAGTATAGGTTGCAGATCACCTAATAAGATCTGAGCTTGGGTCTGCCCTAGTGGTACTAGCTTAGTGGCCGCTGCCACTTGGTTTTCTAACCAAGACCATGCAAAACCTAAGGCTGCACTGGCGTAGTTGATCTTCCAATGGGCGGCGGCGATAGCAAATAGCGTTATAAAGCTAACCTCTTCAGGAATGCTGCCTCGGCCATGGGCAAAAGGCTGCTCTATATTTAAGCTATTGAGTAAGCGAACTAAGGCTTCGCCCATTGCGGTATCGGTTAGCCTAAGTTCTTTGCTTTCGCGACAAGCTAATACCAGATCATTTAAGCGTTTAACCTCGTCCCAATCTTTGCGGTTTGCTGCATCCATCAATAATCTAAGCGCTGGGAGATCTACTTGGGCGACCGCGTGCAATAACTGCATCTCCAACCATTCATGGACATCCATCTGTTTACCAAGCCAACCGCAATCAATGGCGTACTCCAAACCTTGAGAAAAGGAGTACCCCCCCACAGGTAAACTCGCACTACTAAGCTGCATTAAACGGAACAAGGCACGATCATTAGTTAAAATGGCCTCTGCGTCCTCAACAGACTTAGTCGTTGGCGTCATAGGTTCTGGCTGCAGCATCCTCGCCTTAGTGATGGGAGTGACCATGACTATAAGCTCCAGATTCAGGAACAAAGATCGCTTCTTCATGCGTAACGACTAAACCTAACTGTACTAGCATCTCCTCTAGTACATGATCGGGCTTAATTCTTAACCAACGCTCACCCACCTCTATTTTTGTATGACGGTTCCCTAAGTGGTAACAAGCACGGGAAAATTGGTGCCAATCATCACTCGATGCTAAGGCAACCGATTCAACAGCGCCCGCCACTTTGATATAACGTCCGCAGGTGGTTTTTAGATATTCGCCCACCAGCAAAGGTTTGCCGCGCTCAAGAAAAACACGCACCTCTTCACCTTGATCACTGATCAATTTAAGGCGGCCTCGATCACGCTGCTCATGGGTTAGCACTACACGGCTATCCGCTTGATGATGGCAGTGTGTGCCTAAACGTTCATAAACTTCTAACATCTAACGTCTCACTCTTTATTAAATCTCGCGCTTATAAAACAACCTTAAAACAGGGTATATAGCTGCGCTAAAGGCAGCTCTTCTGCCGGTTCACAGGTTAGCATTTCACCATCTGCGCGGACTTCATAGGTTTGTGGGTCAACCGTAATATCAGGCATCCAGTCATTGAGTACCATATCGGATTTGCTGATATTTCGTGTGTTTGCGCAGGCAGATAAACGACGCTGCAAGCCTAAGCTCTCGGCAATATTATTATCTAAAGCGGCCTGACTGACGAAAGTTACGCTGGTTTTAGCGGGTGCTGAACCACAAGAACCAAACATAGGACGATAGTGCACAGGTTGTGGAGTCGGAATTGAAGCATTTGGATCCCCCATCGGCGCGGCGGCAATCATACCGCCTTTAATAATCATGGAGGGTTTTACACCAAAGAACGCCGGTTTCCACAACACTAAATCCGCCAACTTGCCCGGTTCGATAGAACCTACTTCATGCGAAATACCGTGGGTAATAGCCGGGTTAATCGTGTATTTAGCGATATAACGTTTGGCTCTAAAATTGTCAGTACCTCCGGCTAGATCTTCTGCCAATAAGCCAAACTGCGTTTTCATTTTATGGGCTGTTTGCCAAGTACGGGTGATCACTTCACCAACACGTCCCATCGCTTGGGAGTCGGAGGAGATCATGCTGAAGGCACCTCGATCGTGGAAGATATCTTCGGCGGCTATGGTTTCTTTACGAATACGGGAATCGGCAAAGGCCACATCTTCAGGGATATTGCTATCTAGATGATGACAAACCATCAACATATCCAGATGCTCATCCACAGTATTTACCGTAAACGGACGTGTAGGGTTAGTGGATGATGGCATCACATTAGGATAGGAACAGGCCCGAATAATATCAGGCGCATGGCCACCGCCCGCTCCTTCTGTGTGGTAGGTATGGATAACACGGCCTTTAAACGCACCTATAGTGTCATCAACAAACCCCGATTCATTCAGCGTATCGGTATGAATCGCTACTTGTACATCGTACTTATCAGCAACGGTTAAACAGTTATCTATTGACGCGGGGGTCGTTCCCCAGTCTTCATGTAGTTTTAAACCACAAACACCGGCCTCAAGTTGTTCTTCTAACGCCTCAGGTAAACTTGCATTCCCTTTACCTAAAAAGCCTAAGTTCATCGGCATATTGTCGGTTGCTTGTAGCATTTTGCCAATATTCCACGGGCCGGGTGTACAGGTTGTTGCATTAGTGCCGGTTGCTGGCCCTGTACCACCGCCAATCATCGTAGTTACACCCGACATCAAGGCTTCATCAATCTGCTGAGGGCAGATAAAGTGAATATGCGCATCGATACCACCCGCGGTAAGGATAGAACCCTCCCCGGCGATAATTTCGGTTCCGGGGCCGATCACTATATCCACATTATCTTGTATATCCGGGTTCCCCGCTTTGCCTACTTTGGCAATGCGCCCCTCTTTAATGCCCACATCCGCTTTAACTACACCCCAATGATCAAGTATGAGTGCATTGGTAATAACCAGATCCATGGCGATATCGTTGGTAAGCTGGCTTTGTCCCATGCCATCACGAATCACTTTACCACCACCAAACTTTACTTCGTCGCCATAGGTGGTAAAGTCTTTCTCAACCTGAATCCAGAGATCTGTATTACCTAAACGAACCTTATCCCCGGTTGTTGGACCAAACATCTGCGCATAACTAGTGCGATCCATTGTTTTTGATGAGGTTTTTAATGAGCCGCCTGAAGATGACTCGTCGAGCTCAAGCGTTCCCATTACATCGCCGCGGAATCCATAGATCGTTTTACTGCCCGCATACTCAACCAATTCAACTTCACGGCCTTGGCCCGGCTCAAACCTTACCGCAGTACCCGACGCTATGTTCAGGCGATAACCTTTCGTCGCTTCACGATCAAATTCTAATGCGGGGTTAACCTCAAAAAAGTGATAGTGAGAGCCTACCTGTACTGGACGGTCGCCACTGTTTTCAACTCGGATGGTTTGCGTTTTACGGCCAGCATTAAGCGCTATGCTTCCCTCTGCTGCCTGAATCTCGCCTGGAATCATGGTTCTATCCTCTTCGCGCCATCAACATTTAGTTAATTGGGTTATGAACGGTGACTAATTTAGTGCCGTCGGGAAATGTCGCTTCCACTTGTACTTCGTGGATCAATTCCGGTACGCCGTCCATCACCTGCTCAGCTGTTAAAAGGCTTTTACCGTAGCTCATCAATTCAGCCACTGTTTTTCCATCACGTGCGCCCTCTATTATTTCCATACTGATATAGGCCATCGCTTCGGGGTAGTTCAGTTTCAAGCCACGGTTAAGACGTCGCTCTGCCAGTAATGCTGCCGTAAACACCAGCAGCTTATCTTTCTCTCTTGGTAACAGTTCCATTACTCACCTCTTTGGCCAGGTGTAATTAAATTTGGATGTTTCATTACAATTCATTGTTATGTTTTATAGCGGGCTTTTAGGTTGCCCAAATTCTTGGTTCGCACGCCTCCCGTTCGATCAACGCAGGTCGTAATAAACGCCAGCAACGAGTAAACAATAAGCGTGCCTGTTCCGAGCAATCACCTAAATACCTTATCTGCATAAATTCGCCGTTCAAGCTAACCGCAGCCAGTGCAGGCGGCGGGTTATTCGCTGCTTTTACCTTTGTTAATTCAGTACATTGCGTCTGCAAAGCGCTAAGTAGCTCATCGACTTGATTCTCACCTGAAAACGGGCCAGCAATGAGCAAGGCATTTACCGATCGGTTCGCTAAACCTGCACGGCTATGCATAAAATGATGCTGTTCTGGATTAAGTGATAAGGCTTCGCGTACTTTTAAACGTCCCGCTTGGAAGATCTGCAAACGCTGTGCTAATTGGCCATGGTTAAAGGGTTGCTGGCTGGCTTTTAGACCAAAACAGCTAATCTCCCAACCAATAAAGCGACTATTTTCAGCAAGATGAATATCTGTATGCAACTGAGTATGTGCGCCGGGGTAGATGATATTTTCTAAAGGTAACCATTCTAAGCTACTGCCGGATGCTAAACGCAATTGAATATGCTGAGTTTGCAGTGTTTTATCAGCACGGGCTTTATAAACCCGCCCCGCACCGGGAGTAGTGATAAGCCCATGGGCATTAGGTGACATATCTACATTGATACGTAGATCATCACCCGACACCATACCGCCGGGCGGATGAAGAAGGTAAAGATGAGCAAGATCTCTACCTTCTGGATAAAACGCCTTCTGCACATAAAGTGGGCCTTTATGAGCACAGGTTTTAAGAACTGACCCGCGGGTGGTTTTGCTTAACCCAAGGCTAAGTTCGGCTTCCCACTTTGACTCTTTACCTGTGTTAGGCAATCGTTCTGTTATAGGGTTTACCCAATTATTCATCTATATTCGAACCTAATTCCAAGGCTAATGCTTATACAGCAAGGTACTGTTTTATCAGTTCCTCACTTAGATTAGCCATCTGATCACTGGCAACCACACGGCCTTTTTCCATTAAGCGAAACTCTTTGCCTACCCTACGCGCAAATCCTAACTTTTGCTCGACTAAGATAACGGTTAGTCCCTCCTCCTGATTAAGTTTGAGGATAACATCACCTATCTGTTGCACAATATTAGGCTGAATACCTTCATTAGGTTCATCCAAGATCAACACTTTAGGTTCAATCACTAAGGCACGGCCTATCGCCAACTGCTGTTGCTGGCCCCCTGATAGATCACCACCGCGGCGATGAAGCATCTCCTTTAATACAGGAAAGAGTTCAAAGATCTTCTCCGGTATCTGTTTCGCTTTATCTTTACGTATAGGTAAGCCAATTCTAAGATTCTCTTCCACTGTTAAGGTTGGGAAAATATCTCGACCTTGAGGCACATAACCTATACCTGCCGGCGCTCTAAACTGAGCGGGTTTTGTATGCAGAGGCTCACCTTCAAGTAGAATTTCACCACTCTCGACCGGTAGCAAACCCATAAGGCATTTTAACAGCGTCGTTTTACCCACCCCATTACGTCCCATAATACAGGTACACGAGCCTGGTTTAATATCCAAATCCAAATCCCAAAGGATTTGAGTTCCACCATAACGTTGATTAACTTTTGAGATCTCTATCATGGTGCTTCTCCCAGATAAACTTCAATAACATCAGGGTTATTTTGAACTTGATCCATCGTACCTTCTGCTAGTACAGAGCCTTGATGCAGCACAGTAACAGTACGGGCGATACTGCGCACAAATTCCATATCATGCTCTACCACAATCACGGTACGCTCGCCGGCTAATGAGGTAAGTAACTCGGCGGTCCGTTCTGTCTCTTGGGCTGTCATACCTGCTACAGGTTCATCAATTAATAACAATCGAGGCTCAGCAACCAGTAACATACCGATCTCTAACCATTGCTTCTGCCCGTGCGATAAAGCCCCTGCTTGCATAAAGCATTGCTCTTTTAAACCAATCACATTGAGTACTTCATCAATACGATCAATTTCCGTTGGTGTTAATCGAGCAAATAACATAGGAATAACTGATTTTTGCTGTTTGAGCGATAACTCTAAGTTATCAAATACGCTATGGGCCTCAAACACGGTTGGTTTTTGGAACTTACGTCCTATACCTAACTGTGCAATATCGGCCTCATCATGCTGTAAAAGGTTAATGCTCTGGCCAAAATAAACACTGCCGGAATCGGGTGTTGTCTTACCGGTAATCACATCCATCAAGGTTGTTTTACCCGCGCCGTTGGCACCAATTAGGCAGCGTAACTCGCCATCATTTACATAGAGGTTCAGATCATTTAGTGCTTTAAAACCATCAAAGCTCAGATTAAGCCCTTCAACGTAAAGAATAACGTCATGGGAAACATCAACCGGCTTTTGCTCATCTTTTAAAAATGACCACACTTGGTCTCTACGCATTATTTCGCGTACATCAGTTAATGTACTCATGCGTCACCCCCTTTAATTGCAGGTGCGGTATCCACCTTATCATCTGTTGGCCTAGCATCATTATCGCCACCACCAGAACGGCGCTTGTTGACCATCTTTTGGTATAGACCCATTAATCCTTGAGGTAGATAAAGGGTGACAAAGACAAACAGCGCACCTAAAGCAAACAACCAACCATCAGGCATAATGGCGGTAAATTTAGTTTTCGCAAAGTTGACAAGCAGCGCACCAACAATCGCACCAATCAATGTGCCACGACCACCCACAGCAACCCAGATCACCATCTCAATTGAGTTAAGTGGTGAGAACTCACCGGGGTTGATAATCCCCACTTGAGGTACATACAGCGCACCGGCAATACCCGCAATCAATGCAGAGTAAACAAACAACCAGACTTTAAAACGCTCGGTACGGTAACCAATAAAACGTGCTCGACTCTCACCATCACGAATGGCAACAATCACTTTACCCATACGGGATTGTAGAATTTTGTGGCTCACCACTAAGATCACAGCTAAGAGCAGCGCAGTTATGGCGAAAAGCGTGACACGGGTTGTATCTGCTTGCAGATCAAAGCCTAAAATATCTTTAAAGTCGGTTAAGCCATTATTACCCCCAAAACCCATCTCATTACGGAAGAAGGCAAGCAATAACGCATAAGTTAACGCTTGGGTCATAATGGATAGATAAACACCCGTTACACGGGAACGAAATGCTAACCAACCAAAGACAAAGGCTAAAATACCAGGGACAAGCAAGACCATCAGCATCGCAAACCAGAACTGATCCATCCCCTGCCAGAACCAAGGCAGCTCAGTCCAGTTAAGGAAGACCATAAAGTCAGGCAGCTCTGGATTACCATAAACACCGCGATCACCGATCTGGCGCATAAGGTACATACCCATAGCGTAACCACCTAAAGCAAAGAATGCCCCATGGCCTAAACTTAATATTCCGCAGTAACCCCAAATCACATCAACCGCTAAGGCCAACATGGCATAACATAGGTATTTGCCTAATAAAGTGATGGTATAGGTGCTGACATAAAACGCTGAGTCTTCAGGCATCAATAGATTACCCATAGACGCTAACAACGTTAAGATAACTAAGATCGCGACAAATGGCGCAACTTTACTGTCACCATGTAAACGGCTAAAACGCATTAACTGGTTCATTCTGCAGCCCTCCCTTTCTGGGGGAATAAGCCCTTAGGACGTTTTTGGATAAAGAGAATAATAAAGATAAGTACAAAAATACTCGCAAGCACTGCACCGGTAACCGGCTCTAAGAACTTGTTCGCTATCCCTAACGAGAACGCAGCGACAAGGGTCCCCCACAAGTTACCCACCCCGCCAAATACAACGACCATAAACGAATCGATAATATAAGCTTGGCCTAAGTTAGGGCCTACGTTGGTCAACTGACTTAAAGCAACACCGGCGATACCGGCTATACCTGAACCTAAACCAAAGGTCATAGCATCGACCCAATCGGTACGAATACCCATGGCTTTTGCCATATCACGGTTCTGGGACACTGCCCGTACATTAAGTCCTAAGGAGGTTTTACGTAAGATAATCAGCAATAAACCAAAAACCAGAAGCGCAAAGGCCAAAATATATAAGCGGTTCAAGGTTAAGCTCAAAATAGGGTTAATTTCTAATGAACCACTCATCCACTCTGGTGATGCCACTTGACGGTTGAGGGGAGAAAAAACAGTACGGACTAGCTGCTGTAAAATTAAGCTAATACCAAAGGTCGCAAGTAAAGTTTCCAATGGGCGACCATGTAAATGACGAATAACACCACGTTCAATCAGAATACCGACACAACCAGACACAACAAACGCAAGGGGTATCGCAACCCATAGTGAATATTCAATCGCATTTGGCATCATTAACTGCACAACATAAGTCGTGTAGGCACCCAACATGATCATCTCACCATGGGCCATATTGATAACACCCATCACCCCAAAGGTAATGGCTAAACCAATTGCAGCTAATAGAAGAACCGAACCTAAACTTAAACCAAAGAAGAGCTGATCAATAAAACCATAAAACTCTATCTTCTCATTAATCTGTTTTAGTGCTTTGGCTGCGGCTACTTTAACTTGTGTATCAGTATCATTTTCAGCAAGTTTTACGAGTTTATTTCTCGCATCACTTTCGAGGCTATCGGCCATAATATTAACGGCGATCAATCGTTCGGCTGGATCTTTCGAGTCCGCTTGATATAAAGCCAATGCCAAATCAATCATAGCCTGCACATCTTCATCCGCTTCATTTACACGGGCGGCTGTTAAGGTAGCGATAGTGTCATCTGACAGATGTGTTAACAGGGCTTGCACCGCAGCTAAGCGCTTATCGGCGTCAGGATGAGAGATATGTAAACGTGCTATAGCTTGCTTTAAAAAGCCACGAAGCTTGTTGTTTACACGAATTTTTTTGAGCTGGCTCTTACTTACATCGGCCAACTGCTTTTTGCTTAAAACACCTTGCGCCGTTAATTCGCCATCAACCGTAGAGATGATAACTACCTCTTTACTGGCTTTAACAAAATACAAATCACCTTCTAGCATGCCTTTAAACATCGGCAGCATATCTAAGCCGCCTAGTGTTTCTAGTTGCTTAAGTACAGGCAGCGCTTTACTTAGCTTGACCTCTGTTAAATTTGTTAAAAGCCCAGCAACAGAAACTGGCTCTTCAGTTTCTACCATTGTTGCTGAAAGTGGGGGGGAGGAAACTGCCGCGACAGTTGCGGGATCAGCATCGACCTCTATTGGCTCATTTGCATAAACCGATGTTAGGGACGCAGCAACATAGCAGCACAGTGTGGCAAACAGACGTCTCACGTGAATTCTCCTGTATAGACCGCTGAGTCCGATTTGTGGGTAAAAAGTAACCGTAGTATCAGCGAATCAGGAATGGGAAGTGGCTACACTTAATCAAAGAGAACCACTTATTAACGTAGTTAAAGCTTATATTTACTTGGCAAACAGGCTTCGTAAAACTTGTGGAGGTATCCGTCACTTTTCATGAACGAGATACCTCCACTACTTACTACTGGTCGTTTATTTAGAACCAGAACACTCTTTAGTTACGGTGTTGTAGTTACCGCACTTAATAGGGCTAGTCCAATCAGAGATCAGATCTTTAGAACCTGGTAGGAAATCAGACCATGCATCACCGGCAACAACACCATCCGTTTCCCAAACGACTTCAAGCTGACCATCATCCTGAATTTCACCGATCAGAACTGGTTTGCTCAAGTGGTGGTTTTTGTTCATTACAGCCATACCACCGGTAAGGTTAGGGGTTTCCTGACCGATCATCGCCTGCTCTACTGCGTCAACATCTGTTGTGCCCGCTTTAGTAACCGCGTTAGCCCACATGTTGAAACCTATATAGGTTGCTTCCATTGGGTCGTTAGTTACACGTTCTTCACTTGTAAATGCTTTCCACTGTTTAATAAATGCAGCGTTCGCATCATTTTCAACACTCTGGAAATAGTTCCAAGCAGCTAGATGGCCCACAAGCGGTGTAGTATCTAGACCTGAAAGCTCTTCCTCACCTACGGAGAAAGCCACGACAGGAATATCTTCAGAAGAGATACCTTGGTTACCTAGCTCTTTATAGAAAGGAACGTTTGCATCACCGTTGATCGTAGAAACCACGGCTGTTTTCTTACCTTCACCACCAAACTTTTTGATATCCGATACAATTGACTGCCAATCAGAATGACCAAAAGGCGTGTAGTTAATCATGATATCTTCAGCCGCTACGCCTTTAGCTTTAAGGTAAGCTTCAAGAATCTTATTGGTTGTACGTGGATAAACATAGTCGGTACCTGCTAGAACCCAACGTTCAACACCAAGGTCATTAGCAAGATAATCAACCGCTGGAATAGCCTGCTGGTTTGGCGCTGCACCTGTATAAAATACATTTTTAGATGACTCTTCACCTTCATACTGAACAGGATAGAACATCAATCCGTTTAGCTCTTCTAACACAGGTAGTGCAGATTTACGTGATACAGATGTCCAGCAACCGAAGATTACATCTACTTCTTCTTTTGTTAGTAGTTCACGTGTCTTTTCTGCAAATAGAGGCCAATTAGAGGCAGGGTCAACAACAACGGCTTCTAGCTGTTTTCCTAACAAACCACCCTTTTTGTTTTGCTCTTCAACCATCATTAGGACAGTGTCTTTCAGTGTTGTTTCACTAATAGCCATAGTGCCTGATAGCGAATGTAATACACCTACTTTGATCGTTTCAGCCGCGATAGCGCTAATACTGATCACTGAAGCACCTAATGAAAGTGCAACCCCTGCCGCAATACTTTTAAGTTTCATATCTGCCCTTCCCCTGATTATAAAATTAGCTACACTAGTCAAACCGCTTTCAATAAAACGGCTTCTTTGTGCGATGCAATAAGGCTATTCCATATAAGTCCGAACAGGTATGAGGTGATTGACGCACACCTATACGTCATTTGACGTATATAGTATGAGAATACGCCGTCAGCCGTGCTTTTTCGCAGCTCAAATTGAAGTTTTATCAATCCTTGCTACGCCTAAGCGCCGATCAGTGCTATAATTGTGCGGTTCCGAAGATCAAAGCGAACGAGTCTTAAAGCTTTAATTACTCTAAAAGACCTGTTGGCACCGTGTTTCAAGCACTTCCTAGCATTTATGCAGGGGCCTTCAGAGAGCTTTAGATAGAGTGAATCCTTCCTTTCACATCGATTCTAGATAACAAACAAATAGAATTAACACTGCGATAGCACTTATTTCGAACTGCGCGTTCGATTAAGTTTTAATGCAATTCTGTAAATACCATATAGAGAGCAACAAATGAGTTTTGCCGACCTGGGCCTTTCACGCCCAATTTTGGATGCCGTTTCCGCTAAAGGATACGACACCCCATCCCCTATTCAAGCAGCAGCCATTCCTGCCGTCATTCAGGGTAGAGATTTAATGGCTGCCGCACAGACCGGCACAGGAAAAACAGCAGGCTTTACGTTGCCTCTTTTAGAACGTTTAAGTACGGGCACGCCAGCACAAGGGAATCAGATTAGAGCGTTAATATTAACG
Source organism: Neptuniibacter sp. 2_MG-2023 (assembly GCF_030547495.1). Classification (NCBI taxonomy): domain Bacteria; kingdom Pseudomonadati; phylum Pseudomonadota; class Gammaproteobacteria; order Oceanospirillales; family Oceanospirillaceae; genus Neptuniibacter; species Neptuniibacter sp. 2_MG-2023. Next base: position 12,925 of record NZ_JAUOQC010000019.1, read on the forward strand.
CCAACCCGCGAACTGGCAGCGCAAGTTGCTGAAAGCGTAAGTGATTATTCAAAGAATTTACCATTACGCTCTGCCGTTGTATTCGGTGGCGTAAAGATCAACCCGCAGATCGCTAAACTGCGCGGCGGTGTAGATATTCTTGTTGCGACCCCTGGGCGTTTACTTGATCTATACAACCAACGCATTATTAAGTTTTCTCAGTTGGAAGTTCTTGTGCTTGATGAAGCCGACCGTATGCTAGATATGGGCTTCATTAATGACATTAAAAAGATCTTAGCGGTCCTACCAAAGCAGCGCCAAAATCTTCTTTTTTCCGCAACCTTTTCTGCAGAAATACGAAAGTTAGCAAAAGGATTAGTTAATGATCCTGTAGAGATTTCAGTAACACCGGTCAACTCTACAGCGACAACGGTAACGCAGTGGATTTCACCCGTTGATAAAAACAAGAAAGCACCCGCACTTATTGAGCTGATTACAGCTAATGGCTGGGAACAAGTGCTTGTTTTCTCACGTACTAAACATGGTGCAAACCGCCTAGCTAAGCAGTTAGATGCAGCTAACATTACCGCCGCAGCTATTCATGGCAATAAAAGCCAAGGCGCACGCACAAAAGCCTTATCTGAATTTAAAAGCGGCGCAATTAAGGTCTTAGTAGCTACAGATATTGCAGCCCGCGGTTTAGATATTGATCAACTACCCCATGTAGTGAACTTTGATCTACCGAATGTGCCTGAAGATTATGTCCATCGTATCGGTCGTACTGGCCGTGCCGGTGCATCAGGTGAAGCGGTATCTTTAGTTTGCGCTGATGAGTTTGAACACTTAGCCGCAGTCGAACATTTGATTGGTAAGATACTTGAGCGTAAAGAACTGAATGGTTTCTCTCCGGTACATCCGCTACCTGAATCAGATCTAAGCAAGAAACCAAGCAAAAGAAAGCCAAGCCAGAAACGCGGCGGCAGTGGACATAAAGATGGACAGCGTTCAGCAGATAATGCACGCGGCCATAAACCACAAGGTAAAAACAAAACCCATCGTTCTAGTACATCGAAACCAAGAACCGCTAAAGGCAGCGATTCTAGCTCAAACAGAAGCTCTCAAGGTGCAGCAAACACGAGTGCACCAGCGAATAATCGTCCTACTCGACGCGTTAGAAAAAGACCTGCAACCCAGTCTGCTCGTTAATTAACGCCAGAAAAGCCTTAGTTTATATCTGAGGTTTACTATAAAGCACTTAGCCTGATCGCGTTAGACTTGGCTAGTGCTTTATTATTTAGGGCCTGAATAGTTTAGATTCCGTTGTGTGATGAAGGCCAGATCAACCATAAACCTTAACCATCAAACTTCCCTTCTCTCTTAGCGCTACCTCTCAATATTTCTACTCTGTCGCTAAAACCCTTAACGCAACACCTGCCGCAGCGGTTCTATTCTCTACCCCTAATTTAGGGAAGATCTGCTCAAGATGTTTATTCACCGTTCTAGGACTCATCTCAAGAATCTCAGCAATCTCACGGTTCGTTTTGCCATTAGCAATCCAATGCAGCACTTCCGATTCCCGTTCCGTAATGGATAGCTTACTTTTTAAAAGTGTTGAACCTGTAGGCCGATTTCCATCAATCAGCCTAACCAATATCTGATCGTTATTTTGATAAGCGACAAGTTTAAGCTCTAAAGGATAACTAAGGTTTTTCACCTTTAATGTTTGATTTTGAGCAAGTTCAGGCTGCTCAAGCCAGCGCTGTATTTGTGGGGTCAGCTCTTTAGCTTGTCGCAGTGAGTCGATTCCCGCCTTAGCTAGTAAAGCGTGAGCTTGTGGCGTTCCCCATAACATTAGACCTTGCAGATCCACAGTAACTAAGTGCTGCCCACTACTATCAAGGGCTGATTCGACACTGACCGCCTGACGCGCATTAGCCAAATGGACACGCATGCGAGCCAATAATTCACTTGGATTAATAGGTTTTGTAAGGTAATCAACCCCTCCCGCCTCTAGCCCTCGAACAACATCACAGGTATCTGTTAAACCTGTCATAAAAATCACGGGGATTGAAGCTAGTGAAGGGTCAGCTTTAAGCGCTAAGCAGGTTTCAAAACCATCCATATTAGGCATAATCGCATCTAATAAGATAATATCAGGCCGTATCCTTTTTGCGATCGTCAGCGCTTGGCGTCCCTCTAGAGCAACCAACACATCCATACCCGCGTGCTCTAGAGCATCATTAATAAGGCTCAGTGCGTCAGGTGAATCATCAACCACCAGCACGATCTCTTTCCCTAGAGCGGTATTCATAGCGTATATGCCTCGATGTGTTGTGCGAGTTTTTCAAATTGAAATGCTTGAGATAAACCTTGTAGGTGCCCAAATGCTTCAGCGTTCAAAATGCCCTCTTCATCAATCTGCTGTAATATATTATTAACACCTTTTTGATAACCCATTTCAGCATAGGCTTTAAGCTCTAACAACAGACTATGTTTAGGAAGGTTTTTAACCGGCGGCCTTTCCGCTAAACCGGTCTGATTCTTCAAGTTATCAGTTGAAGCTCCTCCATTAGCTTCTAAATCAACTTGCAAGCTACTTGGAACAACAATTTCTAGAGATTCAGTACGGTACACCCAATCCAAATCAAGGTGCTGAGCAAGCTTATCAAGCAGGAGATGATTACCAACAGGTTTGACCAGATAGTCATCATAAACCGCTTGGTAGTTTGCTTGTTGATTATATTCTTGCGCATCGGCAGAGAGCATTATTATCGGCTGTTTATACCCTTCCTCTCTTAACTGACTTGCAAGCTCTAAGCCACTCATTCCAGGCATTGAGATATCAAGCAAGAATAGATCAGGCCTCATCTGCTTAACCAACTGCAAACAGCTGTAAGCATCATGGGCTTCAACAGTATTAAACCCTAAGGGAACCAGTAAATCTGATAATAAACCTCGCAGCACAGGATCATCATCCACTAAACAGATCGTTCTTTGAAAACCTTCATAGCCTATGGCTTTGCGTAATTTAGGCTCATCCACATGCGCACTATCAACCCAAGGTAATAATAAGCTAACCCTAAATTCGGACCCTTTATTAAGCTTACTATCAACCTGAAGATCTCCCCCCATAATCTCCGCTAGAAGTTTTACAATTGTAAGCCCTAATCCTGTACCCGGAAGGCTTGCCGTATCTCTATTGCGAACCCTTTCAAAAGGATCAAAAATACGTTGTAGATGGTCTTCATCTATTCCCGGGCCTGTATCACGGATACAGAATTCCGCTACTTGGTTGCGGTAGTTTATTTCAAAATCGATGTTACCTTGGGGCGTGTATTTAATCGCATTTGAGAGAAGGTTAATTAAGATCTGTCGTAACCGCTTTTCATCGGTAATAACAACATCAGGTAAAGGATTATTGATTCGACAGGTAAATTTTAGATGCTTTTGTTCCGCTTGTACGCCAAACATTTGTGCCAATTGATCAATAAGTTCAGGTAGTTTCACTTGATTACGGTATAGATCTAATCGGCCTGCTTCTATCTTTGATATATCAAGTAAACCTTCAATTAAATCAGTCAAATACTGCCCACTACGATGAATAATCTTTAAGCCTCGTTTATGCTCATCTGCAATACTTTCTTTCTCTCCCAGTAACTGCGCATAACCTAAAATTGATTGCAAAGGAGTACGAAGTTCATGACTGATACCTGTTAGATAACGACTTTTAGCAGCATTTGCTCGCTCAGCATGTTCTTTAGCCTGCTGTAGCTCTTTATCCGTCTGCTCATGGGCATCGATCTCACGGGTTAGCTTTAAGCTTTGACGATTAGATTCTTTTTGCGCTGTGACTCTACTCTCATGGGCTAATAGAAAAACCCATGTAGCAACGCCTGAAGCGATAAACAAGGTAATAAATAAAGAGATAAAGGTTTTTTCAAGCAGCATAATTTCTGCTGCGTTGGCAGGCTTCATCTGAATATAGATCAGCAACAGCAACCCGCCCAAAACGAGGTTCACACTAAACACCCAAGTGATAAACCGCCCTAATCTAGAGTAGATTGAGCGTACAGCCATAGGGGGAAGATAACGGTATAAATTTTTTAATACACTTTGTGAAAAACCTGTTTTTGGCTTACAGCCATCTAAACAACGCACATCCAATGAGCAACATAATGAGCAGATCGGCTGCTCATAAGCGGGGCAATAAGCCATATCCTCCAATTCAAATTTGTTCTCACAAATACCGCAGGTCAATGTTGTTAATGCTGCCGGATGTATACGCTTTTCTTTGCTCAAGAAATGGCTCAGATTGCTTGATTCTCTAGCGATGTAATAACGTCCCTTGGTCAGCCATGCGATCAACGGCACACAGATAAAGCAGGAGAGCAAAGTAACAAAATGACATAAAGGCTTAGCCAGCTCCCCTAGCAAGCCCAAGTAGGCAAGCATACCCAATATGGTTGAAATCAGCATAGAGCCGATGCCTACAGGGTTAATGTCATAGAGGTGGGCACGTTTAAACTCAATATTTTTAGGGCTTAAACCTAAAGGTTTGTTAATTAACAGATCCGCTGAAAGTGACCCCAACCAGCCCAGCGCAAGGATAGCAAAGGTACCTAAAATCGCTTCTAAGGCTTGGTATATACCCAGCTCCATCAATAATAAAGCTATAGATACATTAAAAACCAACCACACCACTCGGCCAGGGTGACTATGGGTTAAACGGGAAAAGAAGTTTGACCAGGCGATAGACCCTGCATATGCATTAGTCACATTAATCTTCATCTGACACAGGATCACCATGACCGCCGCGAGAATCAACGAGATAACAGGTGATTCCGTTAATGTTAGAAACACTTGCTGATAGAGATAGGTAGGATCTGTAGCTTGCTCAAATGGCATTAGCTGAGTAAAGGCTAAATAAGCTAAAAACGAGCCTAATAACATTTTGATAAACCCAACCCAGACCCAACCAGGGCCAGAGAGCACTAACCAAAACCACCATTGTTTTCGATTTTCTTGGGTTTTAGGTGGCATAAAACGTAGGTAATCGGCTTGTTCGCCTATTTGCGCAACTAAGGCAATAAAAATAGATACAGCAGACCCAAACAACACTAAGTTAAAACTATCTCCTTGCGGCGCTTGCGGGGCTACAAATTCAGTCCAGCCCTTTAAACTATCGTATTCATAGATCAACACTACTGCCAAGGCTGAGCACTGTAAGAGCAGCCATATATATTGAGTGCCTACCTGAAATTTACTGATTGCAGTAATACCGTGGGTCACAATAGGGATAACAGCAACCGCACAGATAACATAGCCAATAAATAACGGAATCCCGAGCAAAACATTTAAAGCGGAGGCGAGAATAGCGGCTTCAATGGCAAAGAAAATAAAGGTAAAGGAGGCATAGATAAGCGAGGTAATAGTAGACCCCAAATAACCAAAGCCAGCACCACGGGTAAGTAGATCTATATCTAGACCATGTTTCGCGCAGTAATAAGCTATAGGAAATCCGGTAATAAACAGAACTAAACAAACAGCCAACATGGCCGTGATGGTATTAGTAAAGCCATAACTGAGAGTAACCGCCGCCGCTAAACCTTCGAGAGCCAAAAACGAAGCCGCGCCAAGGGCAGTCATCCCTACCTTGGAAATGCTCATATGACGACCACCCACCGCAGTAAAACGCAGTGCATAGTCCTCTAATGTTTGGTTTGCTACCCATTTATTGTAATGTCGCCGCTCTTTTAAAATACGCTGCGAAGCACTCATACTCACCCACCACTAGAAAATGCCCACAGAAAAGCGCACCACTAAAGAGCGATTGCGCACAAAAACAATGCATTCAATAAATAACATCATCAAGATCAAGCAAACCTAAGTTGCTTGTATATACGCCAGACCCTTTATATAGCGAGAACGCGATCAAATTGAGCACGAAATTCTATAATTTGCATTTAATTAGTGCAGTCTTCATGCCAGTTATAGATCAACCAGCAGTAAACAATTACACGCTAAAGCCTTTGTAATTGCAGCCCTGCTTTCTGTTTATAGACTTGCCAAGTGCTTTCGATCACCGATACTTCGTTAATAATCCATTGGCTAAACACTTTCACTTTATGCCGCTGAAAATAAGATTCAGGTGCAACTAAGTAATAACTAAAAACAGAATGCCAATAAAAATTAACAGGGCAAACCAACTGCCCTCTCTGAATTAACTCAAATGCCAAACTGTAACGAATTGGAGCAACGCCTTGACCATTAAGGGCTGCATTCATAAGTAGGCTTGAATCCTTTACTTGTAAAGCGACTTTACTGGATCCGCCAAACATAGCTTTAAAAGCATTATTTAAAGTCTCTAATTCCTGTGAGCTATCCAAAAGAATAGGCATCTCATCAATCGTCCTCTCTCCCCTATTAAGCTGTTCTAATAACATGGGATGGCAAAGTGGCAAGATATAATCATTAGCGATCATTCGCTCCTCTAATCCCACAAACCCTCCAGAACCAAACCGAATAGCAAGGTCTTGAGAGTCATCACTAAAATCATGTAAATCTAGAGAGGTGGAAACAAAACAGCTCAAGTCGGGATGCTGTGTCTGAAAGGCGCCTAATTTAGGAATTAACCACTGAGCAGCAAACGAGGGAATGGACGTGATTTTCAATTGATGGGGAAAAGAGTCCTGCTCCAAGGTTTTACTACCCTCCTCAATTAAAGCAAAAGCTTGCTGAATATAAGGTAATAGCCTATGAGCAGATGGGGTTGCCCTAACTTCTCGATTAAGGCGTAAAAATAATGGCTCACCAAAAAAATCTTCTAACAGCTTTATCTGCTGACTAATGGCCGCTTGCGTTACATTGAGCTTTTCTGCCGCTAATTTGAAGCTGCCACTCTCTGCAGCGAACTGAAATACTCTGAGTGCTTTTAAAGGTGGCAACCTAGTCATAGTTAATTTTTTCTTAAGTGAATTTAAAAATATATCGTTTGTCAGTATAGCAACCAAACCCTCAAAATAGACGAAAAACCAACAAAAAAACCTATTTTCAGGGGGATACCATGATACTTTTATCTAGATCATACTTAAAAAGCCACTTAGAATCGCAATTTCAGATAAGTTTTAATTTAAATTCGGTTCTACAGAATATAAAACAGCGATTAGAACTGTGGCAGCATAATTATCAATCCAGAAAGCAGTTAGCCAGACTAGATGCTGATCAACTAAGAGATATAGGGCTCACTCTTAAGCAAGCAAAACTAGAATCTGAAAAAGTATTCTGGAGATAACGAGAGCCGCAAATTAGAAATAATATAAGCCAATGCAAAATATAGTCTATTTATCCTGTATAAATAGAGTAAATATCAGCGGTTATTAAGGATACTAATGAGCGGACATTTGTACTATCTCATGGGCGCATCAGGATCGGGAAAAGATTCTCTTCTCCAAGGTTGTCGCCAACGATTGGAACATAGCCATAATGTATTTATTGCACACCGCTATATTACACGCGCCGTTAGTGCCGGTGGCGAAAACCATGTTCACTTAACTGAATCAGAATTTGAGTTACGCAAAAATAATGGAATGTTTTGCATGCACTGGGCCTCCCATGGACATCTATATGGCATAGGGAAGGAGGTAGAGATATGGATCGCCCAAGGACATCGTGTGATTATCAACGGCTCTAGAGGCCATTTAGCCGAAGCTAAGGAGCGCTTCAAATCTATTACACCGATCATGGTCACTGTAGAAACGGAGCAATTAAAAAAACGGCTTATTCAGCGAGGGCGAGAATCACTGACTGAAATAGATCAGCGTCTCAAACAGCATGCATCACTTCTCCACCTACTACAGGATGATTCAATGCAATATATTGACAATAACAACTCCCTTGAAGCAGGTATAGATGCATTAATGAAGATCATTACTACGGAATCTACTCTCTCTTTAGCCGAAACTTAACGTCCTATAGGAGCAGGTATTATAACTGGGCGGAGTGCTCGACTGATCACCCTCTACCTATCCCTACTTATATAACCTAAAATCCATTCACTAGAGCAGAACTACGTATAAATACGGGTTCTAGTTGTTCCCTAAAATGCGAAAATGCTCAATTAAATCTCTATTTACTTAATGACTACCCGCTTATGACTTTCGAATTATTAGTACTTTTTATTGCAGGCTTTTTAGGTGGGATTTTAAATTCCGTGGCCGGTGGAGGAAGCTTTATCACCTTCCCAGCTTTACTATTTGCTGGTGTCCCCCCCATTATCGCTAATGCCACAAATACGTTTGCATCCAGCGCAGGCTATATCAGCGGAACCTTTGCTTTCCGTAAAGAAATTATGGCGCATAAAACAGAGCTACTAAAAATAACTATTCTGAGCTTAATAGGCGGAATTGCTGGGGCCTGGCTATTACTACAAACCCCTGAAGCCGTTTTTATGGAAGCTGTTCCTTGGCTCTTACTATTCGCAACACTTCTCTTTATCTTTGGCGGACAACTAAACAGCTCACTAAAAAAGCTGGCGACTATACATCGACATGCATCATCTATGGGAACTCTGTTACTGGCACTTTTACTGCTGGGCGTTGCTATTTATGGAGGCTTTTTCAATGCGGGCCTAGGTATCATTACATTAAGCTATCTAGCCCTTGCAGGTTATAATGATATTAACGTGATGAATGGACTGAAACTCTTAGTCTCTTCTTTAGTATCACTCATTGCTATCATACTGTTTATGATTGATGGGGCAATTGATTGGTATTCAGGAACTATAGTACTTTTAGGCTCCCTTGCCGGTGGGTATGTTGCCGCAATCTTATCCAAAAAGCTTCCGCAACAAGCCGTACGACTATTTGTTATTTTTGCTAGCATTGCTATTACCGCTTACTTTTTTTATGACACTTACGGTAGTGCATTTTCAGGTCTAAATTAGTAGCAACCATTTTTCAGGCTATATAAAGCAAGATGTAAACCTCCGTTTTTGGCGAATGGTTTACATCTATCTAGCTATTTTTATATAGCTTTTAACATAGATTTTAAATCTACAATCAAGGTTGCAAGCTCTTCTGATGATTTCATCATCTGTTTAGATATATCACTATTTTCAGTCGCAACTTCACGAATATTACAAATATTCCTACTAACCTCTTCTGCAACGGCACTTTGCTCTTCTGACGCTGCAGCAACTTGAGTGGACCTATCCGTAATATTGACCATAGCACCGTTCACATCATCAAATGAACGGCCTGCATTTTCTGCTCTTTCAATATTCGAGTGTGCATATTGATTACAACGGGTCATAACGTCTACTGTCGATGATACTTGTTGTTGAATAGAATCAATCGTTGCTCTAATCTCACCTGTAGACTCTTGCGTGCGCTGAGCAAGCACTCTAACCTCATCTGCCACAACAGAAAAACCGCGCCCCTGATCTCCCGCACGTGCGGCTTCAATTGCAGCATTTAAGGCTAATAAATTAGTCTGTTCTGCGATACTGTTGATAATATTTACAACCTGCTCAACCTCTGCTGCTTTTTCTTTAAGTACTTCAGATGAATGGCTAGCATTTTCAACTTCCCCGACTAGGTCTTTAATACCATCAATCATATCTGCAACAATAACCTTCCCTGTATTAGCTAATTGAGCAGTTGATTGGGTTGCCTCAGAGGTTTGCGCAGTATTCTCAGCAATTTCATGCGCAGTCGCAGACATTTCTGTAGCAGCACTCGCTAACATATCACTTTCAAGATTTTGCTGCGTAATACCCTGTGATGTCTTTACAATAGAATGTTGAGTTTCTGTCATAAAATGACTCAACATATCGATACTATCTTCTACTCGTCCAATCACTGCTCGAAGTCGCGATTGCATCATAAAGTTCGCCAGTTCAGCAGAACCCACTTCGTTCATACCACTGGTCATTGCATACTGTGCTAAAGAATTATCATAAACCTCTTGGCTATATTGCCTAATTCGATTAAGAGGCTTTATGAGGTAGTAGTTTGAAAGCAACATCAGCAGACAACAGCCAGTAACAACTAAGCCCTTCACGGCTTCGCCTAATGGGCTAAAAGTAACAGCAACAATTGCTACACAAAAAAGTATTGAGAACGATGTAACTTTTTTTACGAGGCTTTTAGGTTTAATAGACACTGACTTACGCGATAACTTAGCATAAGTTGATTCTGCGCGAGCAACCTGCTCATCTGTAGGTTTTGTGCGAACTGATTGGTAGCCTACCTTTACCCCCTCTCTATCAAAAAGAGGGGTAACATAAGCTTGAACCCAATAGTAATCACCATTTTTACAGCGATTTTTAACTAAACCTACCCAAGGTTTATTGCTGCTAGCATGAGACCATAAATCATTAAACGCAGCCGAAGGCATACCCGGGTGGCGAACAATATTGTGTGGCTGGCCAATTAATTCATCAAGGCTATATCCTGCTATTTTACAGAATTCAGGATTAGCATAAGTGATCTCACCTTTAAGGTTAGTTGTAGAAATCAACCTTACATCGCTTGCGTATTTCTGTTCATTGTTTGTGCAATGCATCCCAAACTCCTGTATAGACCAAACATTCGGTCTTTCCTTAATTAATAACAATCACTCAAATTACTGCAACGCACATAAAGCTAGATATCAGACACTACCATTAAGTATGGTACAGCCTATTAAAAACTAAGCACAAGTAACAAACAAGTGATAGATGAACATAATATTATCTTTATATTTCAACGGATTAAAAAACACACAAAGACAGCCCAAAAAACACCTTTCGATCGTACAAGCTACATATATAACAAAAAATAGAATGATGCATCGCAACAGCAATAATAAATTGATACAAGTCAATTTCCACTTAGCGATGCACTAGAGATCAAGCCTAAATAAAAAGCCACATTAAGCTAGGGAGCTTTTCCCTTTGACTAGCGGACAAAATAATAGCGATAAGAAAGGTAAAAGAGAGGTAGTTATAGAGAGAGTTATAGAGAGAGTTATAGAGAGAGTTATAAAGGTTTTTCTACTTGATCACTTAACCAGAAAATCTGGCGTTTCTGGTTAAGTGATAATCCGTTCATTTAACTAGGGACTAAAGGCGCTAAACCCTCAGCTTTACTAGATCTATCCACTGAACTGTAATTTTTTATTACACACCAGAGCTTCTCACCCTCCCAGTTCGAACGCTCTTTATTATAACAACACCGATTGAGCTCATTAATTAAATCGCGGCCTTCGGTAGAGAGCTTTAACTGCAAGCTATTCAAATTAGTACAGCCTGGGAACCTTACCTGTCCCCACGCTAACAATGCATCACGTGCAGATTGAGGGTTGTTCGTTTTACAGGCCTGATGCAACTTATTTAAACTAGAACTTAAACTAAGCGCCTGATGATCTTTATTAGTTTTAACCTCGCCCCCTTGCTTTTTAGAACGTTTATACCAAAAAGCTGTTATAAAACTCCCTAAAGCAGCCCCAAAAATCACTAGAGCAGCGATAAATAACCACGACGTTTTCGCCTGAACCGGTTCCATTGGTATTGATGGCGTATCCCCCTTCAACAAGGGCTGTGCTTTTGTTGTCTGAGCGGAGTTCAGTACAACACCATCATGAGATAATGCTGCATTAGGCTGCAGACTCGCGCTTTGATCCAGATTTTCTGTTGCTTTACCTGTGTCAGAAGGCGCAACACTGATAATCTGTTTTTCTAAAACAGCCACCTCTTCTTGATTGGTCTTTGTATTCCACCAAGCGACCCTTATTTCAGGTAAAACAACGTCCCCTTGCTGGCTAGGAATGATGGTGATCTCTTGTGTCATATTCACACTGAGCTCATTATCTTTCTGCTCTTGTTCATAAATAGGCTTAGCCGCATATTGCTTAATACCTGAAACCTTTGGTAGAACAATCTCAGTCAGCTGATCTTGTCCAACGCCTTTAGCTACAAGCTTAATCGTCCGAGTAACCGGCTCACCAACCTTCCATCCTTCACTACTGACTTCACTCTCAAGGCTTAATCCACTTGCCGCTAACCAATTCTTGCCACTAAAGTTTTCAGGTATAGGTGCCACATCTACCTTATAACTATCGGCAGAGATAAAAATACGCCGCATAGCCCGTGGATCATTCATAGAACGAAAAGGAGTATTCCCCCCATTTAGGCGACGAACTTCTGCACTAAGTTTTGCGCTATCAATCTCTAATGTCCCACTCTGTTGTGGTGTGATCAGCCAAGACTGCTCAATGACTAATAACTCACGGCCATTCAACGTTTCCCTATATTGACGCTGTTCACCTAATGTCTGAATAAGCGCCTTACCTTGTTTTATGGTCGGTTCTTGGAAGGATGCGTTATAAATGCGTTGCCCTAAAACAAGATTCATCTGATAAATAATCGGTTGCTGAACCATCGGTGATTTGTCAGATAAGGTTGATAAAAGCTCAACCCCACCGTCAGCAGCGGATAACTGTTTTACCGGCTTAACCTCAATACTATGTGCTTGGCTTTTCTCCCCCTCTAAGGTCAGTGGAGGAATCGTTAATTTCCCTGCACGCTTAGGTGCTAAGGTAATAATCAACTTAGTGCTACTTTCCAAACTCCCGTTGATAAATGTGGTACTCGATTGATGACTACGGCCAATAATTTCGAAGTCTTTTTCTAAAGGGGATAGATCTAATTGGCTAGAATTATTTTGAGTAAGGTTAAGCATTAATAAAAAGGTTTGGCCCTGTTCCACTACATTTCTATCTACCTGACTATCTATAGCTGCATATACCTGAAAACTGACCAGTAGCGTAAATACTATGGATACTAATTTAAATAATCTCACCACTGTTTCTCCTCTACTGCTTGCCCATTAGGCTGCTGACGATATTGATAGATAAACTTCCGTCGCCATAACCCCGCAGGATCATCCTCTACTCTATTTAATAGTTGCTGCCTTGCTTGCTGCTCCTCATCAAGAGGCTGGCGGTCTTGCTGGGAACCTTGTGCGCTCATATTTTCTGTCGGATCATTATTTTGATCTTCAGTTTGTTCGTCTTCAGTCTTATTCAATGCAGAGGCTTTTTGCGCCTCATTTTTTAATTGTTGATCGATCTTATTTTTTACTGCTTGCTGTAACTGTTCGTTTGCTGCAGTTTGCTCGTCATTATTCTGTCCATCTCCGGAAGATCCCTGATCACCCGACATATTGTTTTTTGCATGCTGCTTAGATGCTTTAGATTGATCGTCAAAGCCGCCATTCTGCGCATTCCCGTTTTGAGATGAACCCTCTTGCGGCCCACCCTCTTGGCTACTTTCATTTTTAGACGTCTGCCCCTCAGAGTCTTGAGAGTTTGCCCCTTGAGCATCTGTACTTTCGGCATGATCCTCTTGTGAAGCACCCTCTTTTTGATCACTTTTTGACTGATCATTATCATTTTTATTAGCTTGTTCCTGCTGCTGAAGCAGTTGCTCTACAACCTCTTTATTATGCAAAGCATCATCAAAATCAGGCTTCATCTTAAGCGCTTTTTCATACGCACTAAGTGCGGTATCTAACGCGCCTAAACGAGTCAATATATTCCCTTGGTTATACCAATCAGCAGCGGTTTCAGGCTCACCTAAAGCATCTAATGCTTGTTCATATTGCTGGCTTTCATAATGAGCTAACTGCTTCCAGTGGGGGTTTTTAAACTTTGCTGCAGCACTTTGCTTATCACCTGAACGATAAAGTTCCAAAGCTTGCTGATCTTGTGTTTGCCACAGGTCTTTCCACAACGACCCTTCGTTATTGACAGGGGCACTAACCTCCACTCCTTCAACAATAGGATCTGCTTGGAGCTGACCGCTATGTCCCATAGCCATAAACAGCATACTAGGCAGCAACAAAGGCATTAACAGCGCAAGAATTCCTTTACGAAAAACCATTAAAACTAAAGGCAAAGCTAAAAGCACAAACCATGGCCCTTCGCTCACCCACCTATCTATTTTTTCGTTAGATTCTGTTGGACGCTGATCCCCCCGCTGGAATTGAGCAATCAGATTATTAATATCTCGGTCATCGGCGGTTATCATTTGCGCTTCACCGCCCCCTAAGCTGGCAGATTCCTGCATAAGATCGGCTTGGGTTTTAGCGATAACAATCTGCCCATTTTGATCTTTTAATACGCCTCGCTCTGTTTTTACGGGCGCACCTTGCTCAGTTCCAACGGCTAATATAGAAATCTGTCGCCCCTGACTTCTCAGCCGTGTTGCTGTAGCTGCAATCTGGACAGGTAAGACCTCATCACTAATCAATAAAATATTGCCTTGGCTGATACCCGCTTGGCTTAGAAGTTGATCAGCAAGGGCAATCGCTTTATCCGCACGACTGCCTTGAGCAGGCATAATTTCGGGGGTCATCGCCGGTAATTGCGCCAATATAGTATCGCTATCATCCGTTAGAGGGGTCACACTAAAAGCATCAGCTGCATAAACTAACAACGCAACCTCCGCATCAGGCATTCGCCTAAGTAGATCTTCGATTTTAAAACGCGCACGTTGCAAACGGCTTGGTTTAATATCTTCAGCATTCATCGATGCTGAAAGATCCAATGCAATCACTAACGCATCGCCTTGCTTAAATACCGGCTGCGGCTGTTTTTTCCATACGGGCTGGGCCGCAGCAACAATCAAAATTAAGGCTGCAATCAATAAACTAATCGGTAGCCATGGCGAGCGCTCCTCCCCTTTCTGTTCAAGAAAAGGGAGAAGTTCGGGATCACAAACGGCTTGCCAATGGGTCTGATTAATACGTTTATTTACCGTGAAATAAGCAAGAACCAATACGACGGGTATCAACAATAGCCAGTAGGGCTGTAAAAAATGAAAATCAGCTAGCATAGTTTAAGAACCTCCATCGTTACCCTCTCCCTACTCGATTGGATAACAACATCAACCATAAAAGCCCCAATAAAAGGCCCGCAATTAGGGGCCAATGATAAAGCGGATCTATCGGACGGAAGAATTCATTATCTTGCGCTATAGGCTCAAGCTCATCTAACAACTCATAGATCTCTGCCAGCTGATCAATATCACGCGCTCGGAAGTATTTACCTCCGGTCTTCTCAGCAATAGACGTAAGTGTTGTTTCATCAATATTACTGGTCGGGGAGGAGGCCTGTATGTATGAGTTAAAGCTTGAGAGTGAATTTAAAAGACCTAAGCGGGTATCTGCGCCAACCCCGATAGTATAGATTTTCAATCCCTCTTTTGCCGCTAACTCTGCCGCTTCCGTAGGCGCTAATACACCAGCATTATTGGTACCATCAGTTAGTAAGATCAGAACCCGCTGTTTGCTATCAGATTGCTGGAAACGCTTGACCGCAAGACCTATTGCATCACCAATAGCCGTAGACTTTCCGGCTAAACCTATCTGTGCTTCATCGAGTAAGGTTTTTACCGTTTCACGATCATGAGTTAATGGCGCTTGCACATAAGCCTGCTCACCAAACAAAATTAATCCAACGCGATCCCCCTGTCGTCGTTCAATGAAGTCCCCCGCAACAATTCGGGTAGCAACAAGGCGATTAATCAACTGTCCGTTGAGCTCAAAATCCGTTTCAAACATACTTTCAGACAGATCAACAGCCAGTACTAAATCTCTACCCTCTAATTGCTGTGGGATAGGTTCACCTAACCACTGTGGTTTTGTCGCAGCCGCGACCAACAGTAACCACACAACAAAAGCGAGAATAAACCCGCTGTAGCCCTTACGACCCACAATATTACTCTGTCCAACTACGGCCTTTTCCATTTGTTCAATAAAAGGAACATTAAGCGCATTTTTACTAACCCCTGTTGCAGGAGGCATGAAAGCTCTGACTAAAAAAGGCAGTGGTGCAAGTAACCATAACCAAGGCCAAGCAAACTCAAGCATACTTAGCTCCCTTGACCTGTTTGATCCACTGCCGACAAAACTGAATTAACCGGGTGTGATCAATTCTATCTGAACGTTGTCGCTGATAAGGGCCTTTGGCCAATAGTTCACGTGCGATCTCAACAGAAATACCGCCCGTATCTTGCAGAAATTGACACCAATTATCGCCAGACAAACTAGCCACCTGCTCCCGTGGATATAGGGAGAGCGCTAATCTTTTTAACAAACTATTACTCTGCATAATCAATTGATTAGTGTCTTGATGCTGTGAATAAGCCTGTTCGATACTCTTCAATTCTCGTAGAGCATAACGTCTTGGGTCACTCAACTTTTTACGCAGGTAGCGAGCTAAATACACTAACGAAATGAGCACGATTATTAACACAACCCACCAGCCATAAGCTAATGGCCACCAACCTATCGCCTCCGGCATCTGCATATCGCGCAAAGGAATTTGGCTATAATCCATTTTGCCCTCCGCTCATTGTAAACAGTGGATGATGGTTACT
The DNA here is from genome assembly GCF_030547495.1 of Neptuniibacter sp. 2_MG-2023. Classification (NCBI taxonomy): domain Bacteria; kingdom Pseudomonadati; phylum Pseudomonadota; class Gammaproteobacteria; order Oceanospirillales; family Oceanospirillaceae; genus Neptuniibacter; species Neptuniibacter sp. 2_MG-2023. The sequence goes on from NZ_JAUOQC010000019.1 coordinate 29,324, forward strand.
TTGCCAATGAGCAAACTCGACCCCTCTCAAATTATGTAGCTGTTCTAACAAATCTATACGTTGTTGAAATTGAGAGTAATACTGAGCTTGCTGTTGAGTATTAGCATCCACTACGACTTCACGCCCCTCACCGATAAAACGATAGTCTCTGCCTGATGGCAACTGAGCTTCTAACGGATCAGATATAAGTACCATTTTTAATTCACAGCGCTGGGCTATACGCATAAGGTGCTGCTGAAGGGTAGAATCAACATCATGAAAGTCACTGAACATATAAATAATAGTGCCACTACTTAGTAGTGATTCCACTTCCATTAATTGCTCTGCAAAAGAAGCATTGTTAGTGGTTTCTGTAGCGCCATGACTAAAGGCTGTAGATAAGGCAGAGATCATCTGCATCACTTGCTGGCGATTGTTGGTAGGCTTAAACAAACCACTCGCGCCATCATTAAGAATACGCCCCCCCACTCGATCACCATTCGCAATAGTAGTCCAAACCACCATTGCCGCAGCGTAAGCCGCTAACACAGACTTGTAATGACCTCGCGTTGCAAAATGCATAGGCTGGCGAAGGTCTGTTAAGACAAAGACAGGACGTTCCCGCTCTTCCCGATAAAGCTTGGTATGAGCTTTTCCCGTACGTGCCATTAAGCGCCAATCCAGATGCCGAATATCATCACCGGGTTGGTATTCGCGCACATCATCAAACTCCATACCCCGACCACGAATATGACTCAGATGGTGGCCCTCACGAATGGCCATTCGCTCGTGCTGACGACCTCTAGCAGGTGGCCAGTGGCGTAAACTTACCAACTCATCTAGCGTTAGTAAGTTACGGGCAGCAGGAATGGGCCTTGGACTGTCTCCCTGAAACATATGAACTACCGCCTATCCGCTATGGTACAGCTACACGAGCAATCAGCTCAGCTATCATTTGGTCTTTGTCTAACCCTTTAGCCTCAGCCACATAACTCAAGCCGATACGATGACGTAATACGCTAGGCGCGATCTCTTGAATATCATCAGGGGTTACAAAATCACGACCGGCTAACCACGCTTTAGCTCGAACGGCACGATCTAATGCAATCGTCGCTCGCGGACTAGCACCAAAAATAAGGCTTCCTTTAAGGTCGTCGCCGTAGAGCTCAGGCTGACGTGTCGCCATAATCAAAGCAATTAAATAATCCTCAAGATTCGGCGCCATATAAGTTTCCATAATGGCAGATCTAGCACTAAAGAGTTCATCTTCAGTCAATGCAATTTCAGCAGATGCCATTTGTCCATCTAAGCTTGCAGTATGCTCATGGCGCACAAGGCGGAGAATCTCTTTTTCCTGTTCATGGTCTGGGTAATCCACCCTAATATGCAGCATAAATCGATCCAACTGCGCTTCAGGTAGAGGGTAAGTCCCCTCTTGCTCTAATGGGTTTTGTGTGGCCATTACCATAAAGAACTTGGCTAAGGGATAAGTTTTTCCTGCCACCGTGACCTGGCGTTCAGCCATTGCCTCTAAAAGCGCTGATTGCACTTTAGCGGGAGCTCGGTTGATCTCATCAGCCAAAAGTAAGTTACAAAATAGAGGACCGGGGCGAAAGCTAAACTCACCCTTCTGAGTGTTATAGATCTCGGTACCGGTAATATCGCTCGGTAAAAGATCTGGCGTAAACTGCGCTCGATGAAAAGTACCTTCTAAAAGATCACTTAATGCATGGATCGTACGTGTTTTAGCCAGCCCTGGCGGCCCTTCTAACAACACATGTCCGTCAGTGAGTAGTGCGATGAGTAGATACTCGATAAGTTCATCTTGAGCTACAACACGTTTTTTTAATGCATCCGACAGCGCAATCAACTTCATTTGTAACGTTGTCGTATCGACAGTCCCTGTTGCTACTTCTGCTGTCATATATTACTCCTAGCACCTTTTAAATATTAAAATTCAACGAGTTATCTATAATATATTAGGTCAATTGTTTTTATTTCAAGCACCGACCAACATAATCTGACTATAGATTTGAGAAGAAGTTTCAGATAAAAAACCTGACGTTTAACGCTTAACAGATAAAAAAAAGCCATGCATTTCAACATGGCCTATTTAAAATTATTTAAGGGATAAATTTACTGCTCTGAGAGTTGATCCTCACTCAAAAGACCATACTTTTTGATTTTACGATGTAGGGTCGATCGACTAACTCCCATTGCTTTTGCTGCACGCGTAACTACCCAGCGATGCTGTTCCAAAATACTTTCTAACTGCTCTTTTTCTGAAAGCCTGCCAGAATCACTAGCAATAGATAAAACACGTAACGGCGGTACTGTGTTCACATCCTCATGCTCTTTTTGTAACAGCGCTTCGCTAGAAAAAACCTCATCAGGCAAATCATCTAGGCGTATCATATCTCCTTCTTTCATACATAGCGCATACTGAAGGACATTTTTAAGCTGCCTAATATTTCCAGGCCAGCTATATTGACTCAAAACGTCCATGGCTTCTGGATGAATTTCCACTTGATCAACCTCCCCCTCATCAAGACAAAGAGCCTGCAGCACTTTATCAATGATAACTGGCTGATCACTACGCTGTCGTAAACTAGGCAAAGTAACTTGGAAACCACCTATGCGATAATACAGATCTTCCCTAAACTCTCCCCGTGCAACATACTCTTTTAAATCACGGTGGGTCGCACAGATCACGTTCAAACTAACACCTACAGGCTCATGCTCACCTAAAGGAATTATTTCACTTTCAGCCAGTACACGTAGCAAGCTAGCTTGAAGCTCTAATGGCATATCACCAATTTCATCAAGAAATAAGGTACCGCCATCACTCGCTTGTATCTTACCCATCTTGCCGGCTTTAAGACCACCCGTGAATGTGCCCGCACCATAACCAAACAACTCACTTTCAATCAAAGACTCAGGAATAGCGGCGCAATTAAGTGTGATAAACGGTTTATCTGCTCGATCACTACTATTATGTAGTGCTCTTGCCCACACCTCTTTACCTGTTCCCGTTTCACCTTGTAAAAGGATACTAATACCTTTGTTAATAATTCTCTGGCAGCGAGTTGCTTGCTTAAGTAGTGTTGGCTCTTTCCCGGCCGCTAAAATGAGTGGTGTATTAACGGGAAGATTACTATCAACCTCTAACGGTTTAGCGGTCGCAGTTCTCGGTTGGTGACTCTGAATTTGATATGCATTATTTTGTAAAAAATTCGCATGGAATTTATACGGTTTCCCCATGACTTGCATATAGTGTTCGACACTACCGGAACCTGCGGCTTCCAGTTGCTCAAAGCTTAAATTAAAGACATCTTGAAATTTTTTACCGACAATTTCATAACGATCACGACACCCTAATGTCAAAAGAATAGGTGTCGTCGCAGCCACAATGGTACCGCTGTCATTAACAGCAACTAGCGCTTTGGTAATAGACACAACAGGGGAAACCGAAAAGCTGACAACACGCTGATTATGATAAGCATCTTTAAACACCAATGCTTCAATTTCATCAGCGGTCTCACAGACCATATTTAATGCTAACGCCTGACCAAGCCGATTACCATTGGCAAATGTGGACGCGTCAATAGCACCAAACGGCGTACCATCAGGGGAGATAAGTGGGGCAGCGGAACAACTAAAGCTTTGTAAATTATTACCGTAGTGCTCTTCAGCATAAACAGTGACGGGACTACATTCAGTTAAGCATGTTCCGACCCCATTGGTCCCAACAATACTTTCTGACCACAAGGTGCCCTGCCTAAGTCCTTTTGCAACTAAATCATGACCGACACTGGATTCGGCAAACGATTTAACCGCTACACCCTCTTCATTAGTAATAAGAACCGTATAACCGCTATTTTTGGATAAGGTTCTTATCTTATCGAATACGCCGATTGAATCACTCAGTAGCTTTTCTAAAGGCTCGCGACGTTCTTTAAACTCAGAGTCGGTAAGCGATACAAATTTCACATCAGCATGCTGCGAAATTTTGTATCTATCTCGGCACCTTTCCCAAGAGTTTTCAATGTATCTATCAGTTAAAGCATCTTCGTTCTTTGGAGGATTTCCAGCGTGAAAACCCTTTTCATTAGAATGATCTACACTTTTAGAAGACATCTTTCCACCTGCTCATCCCCGCCCCGCTAAAGTACTACACAAAAGTACTACAATGAGGACAAGGTATTTTTTTTATATTTATATGCGTCAGTCTGCGGCACTTTAGGACAAATAATCAACAGTTTTTTGTATTAAAGTCACCACTTAGGCTATTTTTTCAGCCTAACAATCATTTTTACAGCACAAAAACTCCATTAAATTATAGCTTTGATATTGTCTTCGAATGCATACTCGTCAGCATGGTAAGACGATCTCACCAAAGGCCCACATGCTGCGTGCACAAAACCCATCTCCATAGCCATATCATGTAGCCGATCAAACTCCTCCGGAGTCACATAGCGGTCAACAGGTAGGTGATGTTTACTTGGCTGCAAATACTGCCCTATTGTAATCATGTCGACATTCACATCACGCAGGGCTTGCATCACCTCATAAATTTCACTTTCACTCTCGCCTAAACCAAGCATTATGCCGGATTTAGTCATAATCTCAGGATGCTCGATTTTAAAACGCTTAAGTAAGGTTAAAGACTCTTCATAGCTAGAACCTGGACGGATTTTTTTATACAACCGAGGTACAGACTCTAAATTATGATTAAGGACATCCGGCACACAATCCGTGAACTGAGCTATAGCCTCATCTAACCGCCCTCGAAAATCCGGCACTAAACACTCGATTCTGATGCTTTCGCTACGTTGACGGATCTCTTCAATACAGGCAACAAAATGCCCTGCACCGCCATCACGCAAGTCATCTCGGTCCACTGAGGTTATTACTACATACTTCAGCCCCATACTGGTCACAGCTTCAGCAAGCTTAGCGGGCTCATCATTATCAAGCGCATTCGGGCGGCCATGTGCCACATCGCAAAAGGGGCACCGACGAGTACAGATATCCCCCATGATCATAAAAGTAGCTGTTCCTTTACTGAAACACTCATAAAGATTAGGACAACTCGCTTCTTCGCAGACTGACGCCAAACTGTGTTGTCGTAAGGTCTGTTTAATCTCATTAACTTGAGATGAATCGTTATAGCGTACTCTGAGCCAATCAGGCTTTTTCAGCTTTCCCTCTTCCGTTGTCGGTATAATTTTAACGGGAATACGATCTACTTTATCCTGACCTCGTTGTTTAATTCCCTGCTGAATACTTACTTTCTGCATAACAATGCAAACTCCAAAAATAAAAAAAGGAGCGCGGAGTGCGCGCTCAAAAGTTCTGCTTTGGGAGCGCAGAAGCGGAGATGACAACAACATTCATCGCAAATCCTCAAAGAGAGGAAACACCATACTCATTTAAAAGCTCACCTAGTGTTCCATCTTTTTTAAGATCAACTAAGGTTTGGTTAAATGCCGCACGAGTATTCTGATCGGCTTTTCTTAAGCCCAACGCATAATCGTAATTTAACTGAGCATTTAATATTTTTTCTGCATCGACCTCGACCAACTGCAAGCCATGCTGACGCTGAAACCAGCCACTAGATACATTACTCACTACAGCAGCATCAATTAAGCCATCAGCAAGCGCCTGTAAGCGACTAGCCTCATCAGCAAACCGTACAGCTATACCTATCTGCTTTGAGCTAAGTGCGTGCGAAGCGATACTGCCAGAAGAAACCCCAACCACCATAGCCCCAAGATCATCAAGGTTTTTAATGGTTGGCTTATTTTTTAACGTAACAAGTTTAAACTCTAGGCGCAGGTAGGGATCCGAAATCAACATATACTTAGAATCACCATCGCCCAACCGAGCAACACCTGAATACAGATCACAACCTACTTTCTTTGCTTGGCGCCTAGGCATAATCCACGAAACATTGAGCGCAACATCTAGTTTTTTAGCAATCGCTTTAGCAACATCAATTTGGAAACCTTTAGGTTTTTCTGCTCGTGCAGAAAAAGGCATTTGAGCTGGATGAGCGCATAAATGCAGCTCACCCTTTTCTAAAATCTGTTCAATTGTTCCTGCTGACGCTAGAGGGCTCAGGACAAAACAACTCAACACAGTTAATTTTTTTATTGTTGTAAACATTTTGAGTCTCCAAACTTATTTTTCTTCACTTAAAGACAATATATAAGTCACCAACTCCCAACGTTGTTCAGGTGTAAATGTTCTTTTCCACGGTGGCATAACAAGTGAGCCCCGTTTTTTACCTTTTGTGATCGTTTTGAAAAGGTAGTCAGCGTCGAATTCTCGGCCTTGTAACTTACGCGCTTTACCGCCTGATCCTTCATATCCATGGCAATAAACACAGGTCTGATTAAAACGTTTTTCACCAATAGCAACTGAAACACTTTCTTTACTAAATACTTTCGCTTTCATTGCGGCGATATGTTCGGGCGTTTCTTTATCTTTTTTCTTTTCGGTTTTACTCTGATCATCAACGGGTGGAGCTACGGCATAAGCAACACCACTTGTAAGTACAAGTGCTAATAAACCAATACGAATAGGTGTGAAAATATTTTTATTATTCATCGTTATCTACTCCCAATAGATAGCTTTTACAAAACAGAGGAGATGGCTGTACTTCACCATCTCCTCATTACAGCTCAGCGAACTAATCTTCCAAGGTAAATGCAACCAACGCTGCACCACCCGGTAAGCCACCTACTTCAGGAAATGCACTCGCCATAAAACCAGGCGCATGAGATCCGAAGCCTGTTGAAGCAAGGATATACTGCTTACCATCAACCGAATAACTTACGATACCGCCACGAATACCTGAACCGGCATTAAACTTCCAAACTTCCTTACCGTTTTCAGCATTGTAAGCGTGGATAACACCATAAGGGTCGCCATTGAAGACTAGATTACCGCCAGTGGTCAGCACGCTACCTAGACCAGGTAACGGATAATCAATAGACCATTTCAATTTACCGGTAATAGGATCACGGGCATCAAGACGAGCAGAGGCTTTTTTGCCAGGAGGTGGAACAGCAACCAGTTTGCTAACACCTAAATAAAGGCCGGCAATACCGATATTTTCATGTTCCTGAGGGGCTGGTACAACGATGTTACAAACTTCCATCGCATTGGTGTACCACAAACCTGTATTAGGATTGTATGCACCATGGTTCCAGCTACGTGCGCCTAGAAGATAAGGACATATAGTGGTTTCTTCACCAACAGGCATCGCCTTACGGCCAATTAACTCGCCTGTTTTAGGATTAATCCCTTTAGTGAAGGTGATGTTCTCAGCCAATGGCCAAACATTTTCCACTTCACCCGTGCTCTTTTCGAGTACGAAGACATAACCACTTTTATTCAGGTGAACCAGCACATCTTTGCCGTTATGGTTCAGGCTAAGTGCTTCATAAGCTGCGTCATAATCCCAAACATCATGCGGAATCTCTTGACGAGCCCACTTCAACTTACCTGTTTTAGGTTCAAGCGCCAAAAGGCTGGCACTGTGCTTGTTATCGCCTTCACGTTCAGCACCATAAAAGTCAGGCGCGGCGTTGGCTGTACCGATAAATATAGTATCGCTCTTGGCATCATAGGTACCGGGTAACCATGCACCACTACCACCGACTTCGCCCGAATCACCAGGCCAGCTTTTCGGATCATCCTTTTGAAGAATATCAAAGGTCCACATCTTTTCACCGGTAATAGCATTTACCGCGAAGATTTTACCTTGCGTTGGCTGATCACCACCGGTAGTACCACCGAACAGCACATCACCTGCGAGCTGTGGTGGAGATGAGAAAAGACAGCCGTAACATTTTTCTAGATCAGTAATCTGAGTAGACCACTTCTCTTTACCTGTTTTCTGGTCAATCGCAATAAAACGACCATCCAAAGAACCGACATAAACATTACCATGGCCTACAGTTACACCACGGCTGGCTGCGACATAAAAAACTTCATCTACGATTGAATCAAGGTCTGGCTGATAATGCCAGATGGTTTTACCTGAAGCTGCATTTACAGCGAATACATTATTATTAGGGCCTATGTAATAAGCTACGCCATCAATAACGATAGGAGTCGCTTGTAGACCCATCTCGATATCACCAGGCTGGTGAATCCATGCAACTTTTAACTTATTAATATTACCTACATTAATCTGATCTAACGGACTAAAGCGCCATGCATCAGAGGTTCTGTGGTATTGAGGCCAATCATTGGGATTTTCTGTAGCGGGGCTCGCTGCAACCGATGTAGTTGCACCAGACAATGCAATACATGATGCGATACTTGCAGATAGCACTAGTTTTTTTATTTTAATCACTTCTCGTTCTCCATCTATCGATATAATGCAAACTTACACTTAAGCGAATAAGTCCACCCTCATATGTACAACTCAAGCAGCAAAATGCAGGCCAGAAACAAAAATACGAATCTATATCATTGATATATATGGATAATAAAAAACCTCACAGACTGAATAAAATCATTAAATGTCGGAAGAGCATGGGTTATACGTCACAAACTGTATCAATCAATGGAACAGTCTGTAGTGGTATATTTAATAATCCTCATTCACATGGAAATAACGACTAATCCCAACCCCACATAGTAGAAACCTAGCACTGGCCTAGACTACCTTACTCCAAAACAAGCCTCACAAGCAGAAAAACAGGTTCTCAGCTAACAAAGAGTTTTGAATTAGCCTTCGGCATAATTATTGCTTTCGCCAATAGTGACTTAATCGTCATAAAAATGATTATTAAAAACAAGAATCAAAATTGAAGGAGTATTTTTATGAACTGGACAAAACCAGCCTATACAGATCTTAGAATTGGATTTGAGGTAACAATGTACTTTGCAAACCGTTAAGTAAACGACTGAAACATACGTGCCCGCCCCTGTTTATGCAGGGGTTCTAAGATTAATGCCCTCCTTATTAGAAATAACCACTGCAACCAATAAAGACGGTCTGCCTCAGCCCCTGAAACAGTGTGATTCAAAACCTTGACACACACTGACCCAAGCCATGCTTTAAGTGTTATAGAATTCCATTATCAGCAGTAAATACGTGGCCTACAGAGCATAAAAAAACAAGCTGAGAACTGGCATAAAAAGTGTATTTCTCTATACAAACACTAGTAAAACATGGAGTACACAAATGAAAAAAACAAAAATAATTACAGCATGCCTATTCCTTTTAGCCTCGTTTGCACAAATAGCTCAGGCGGGAATGCCAGGAATGCGCGGCGTTCAACATTTAGGGCTCACTGTCCCAAACGTAAAGGAAGCAACGGCATTCTTTAAAGATGTCATTGGCTGTGAGTCATTTTTCTCCATTGGCCCATTTGGACCTTTCGACGATGATTGGATGACAGAAAACCTTAATGTTCATAAGAAAGCGGTCATAAAAACAGCCCACCTTATGCGTTGCGGTAATGGCCCGGCTCTAGAAATTTTTGAATATTCCGCACCTGATCAAAAACAAACACCTCCTCGCAATAGTGATATAGGCGGTCACCATCTTGCATTTTATGTAGATGATATGAACGAAGCTGTCGCATTTTTAGAGAAGAAAGGCATCAAAATCTTAGGTAAGCCTCATACATTTACCGATACAGGTATGAAAGATCTGACTTGGGTTTACTTTATGGCGCCATGGGGAATGCAGCTTGAAATTGTGAGCTACCCATTTGGCCAAGGTTATGAAAAAGAAACCGGTCGTAGAATGTGGGACCCGCGCTACTAACAGATACTTCACTCTACTATTTGAACCCTATTCATAGCCCCTCCATTTTAAGGCGGTGCTATGAATAGAAGGTGGCCAAAATAATGAAAAAAATATTCGCACTATTTACACTACTATTCTGTTCAATCGCTCAAGCGCATTTCACACATTTTGAGCCCCGTATCATTCATCTTTATCAAGATAATCAAGATACTATTGCCTTAATGCGTATGCCCCTACCTCTAGTCCTTCTCGACAACACATGGCAAGGTATAGATAGCAATCAAGACCTACCGTTCACAGAACAAAGAGCAGCACCTGAAGGGAATGATTATTTTATTAAGCATGATGAAGTGCGAATAACGCTTGATCGTTTAAAAAACTACATCAGCCAAGGCTACACATTCACAAAAGATGGCGTTACTCAGCCCTTCTCTGTTGAACAGATTCATATTTTCAATACCGACAGCCGCAAGCCCTTTAGCAATCTAGATACCGCATTAGAGAACTTTAGCGGCGAACTGGCGATCACTCCTGATGCAACTAAGCTCTTTGATTCAGGCATTGATATTCAATTACGCTTGCCGCATACATCAATTGTCGAAAATGATATTACGATCACAAGCTATTTAGGAGATAAGTTTAACGCCATCAATCGATTAGCCAACATCATTACTCTCCACATAGATGAGCAGCAGATCTCTGAAACTACCGTCGGGATTTTAGACTACTCCTCTCAGCACCAACCTACGCTTTCTCATAAATTAATGAGCGGATTTAAGGATGGGTTTAGTCACATATTGATTGGCCTAGACCACGTGCTTTTCGTCGTTCTCTTGTTTTTTAGTGCACCAACATTTTTAAGACTTTTATCACTCGCTACGGCCTTTACTATTGGTCACTCATTTAGTTTATTTGTGGGAGATAGCGCGCCGATCTCATCCCCCCTTTTCACCCCAGGCATCGAACTCTTAATTGCTCTAACCATTGGCATAACAGCCATCGCTCTGCTTTTTAATAAAGCACAACATTTAGGCACAACTCCCCTACTTATTATCGGCGTTATCCACGGCTTTGGCTTCTCATTTGTATTTAGTGAACTGGCGCAGGAGGGAGCTCAAACTAGCCTTATTAACCTGTTCGGTTTCAATCTTGGAATAGAGGCGGGACAGTTATTTATCTATGTAGTGATTTTTGCATTGACTTCACTGCTCAGTAAAAAGCTGATATTCAACAAACCGCTTCCCTATTATGTCTCTATAGGTACGCTCGCCATATCAAGTTACTGGATAGTCACTCGCGCTATTCCTCTCGTAGAATACGCAGCAGCCTAAGAAGAGAAGAGAAGAGAAGAGAAGAGAAGAGAAGAAACATCTTAAAACAAAAATTCAGAGCCAGGATAACCTGACTCTGATTTTTTTTACCCTTTACGGCGCGTGATAACACCTTTCTGAGGATCATAACCAATCACGGCCAGAACAAAGAATAAGATAAAACATCCACTTACTACAGCAAGCGCAGTGAGACTCAGCTGTCCATACAAGGCAAAGCGTACTAACTCAACTGCGTAGCTAAATGGATTATATTGCGCCACTTGATAAACAACCTCAGCTCCAGACTCCTCCAGCTTCCATAAAGGATAAAGTGCTGGCGAAATAAAGAACATAGGGAAAATAACGAAGTTCATCATGCCGGCAAAGTTTTCAAGCTGCTTGACGGATACAGATAACAACAAACCTAAAGAACCAAGCATCAACGCTGATAATATAAAGGCTGGAAGCGCTGTGAACACACCCATAAACGGTATATCTACATCAAATAACCAACAGATTACTAAGAAAGCATAGACCTGCAATAGAGAAAGTAATGTACCAGCTAATAGCTTACAAAATAGAATATACCAACGGGGTAGCGGTGCCGTAAGCAATAAACGCATCACCCCTACTTCACGGTCATACACCATTGTTAATGATGATTGCATGCCATTAAAAAGCATCACCATACAAAGTAAGCCCGGTGTTATATAAACATTATATTCAATATAGGATTCGTAAGGCGGTATAACCGCTACGCCAAATACATTTTGAAACCCAGCAGCAAACACCAGCAACCAAAGTGCCGGACGCACCAACGCAGAAAACAAACGTCCTTTCTGACGAAGAAACTTACCAGTTTCTCGGGCAGATAATGCAGTGAACGCATTGAAAGCATGCGATGTATTCATTATTTAGCTCCTGACGCAGTATTTTTGGACAAATCACACTGCCCCTCTCCACGATCATTACCTAGTACATCTAAATTATTTACAGGGTGTAAAAAGCCTTCAACTGGGGCACGGCCAATCACTCGATTAAGTGATGTTAAAAATATAGGCTGTCTCAGCTGATGATTCCAAGGCTTGAAATTAAGAGGGTAACCTTTAGCACCATCCAATTTAAAATCTTCAGCTAATAAGGTATTTAACAGCAGATCAGGTGCGAAGTTTTCTTGTCGCAGAACACCTTCGGCGATCACTTTCACGGCCATCCAAGCGGACCAGTCATAGCCGGTCATTTGACGCTTACCTTTTTTGAAAAAACGTTTATTTACCTGAGGTGCGCCATTTCGTTCCCATGCCCAATGCCACCAATCAGCGACAAGGCCTGCAGCACCTACGACCGGACGCGGCTGGATAATTGAGTACGGTACATCTACTGCAAATTCACCACTATGATCAACAACATAGACTACATCGTAATCATCTTTAGCTGTCAGTAGAGAGATATTATTACGGTAGCGTTGACGCGGGTCATTACCCAACTTAAACGGTTTTTCATTAACTATATCAACACCAAACTTTTTCGCTGATACTTGTAAAGACTGCAAATAGCGTGAATCTGCTTCGCTTTCACTGTAAAGCACCAATACCTCTTTCCACTTTTTGGAAACAAGATATTGCGCCATAGCATCAGTCAACATACTTCGACTGGGTGCTATATGCAGTAAATTAGCTTGGCAATATTCACTACGTAGATCGTTATCCAAGGCACTTAAATTAAATAATAAGCTCTCTGGATTTTGGATGGCTTTAGATACAAGCCTAACCCCTTCACCTGGTAGATCTAATAAAAAGAATCGCGTTCCTTGCGCTTCTAATTCTTCGATAAGTTTAGGTAAGGCACTCAGTTCAGAAACCGCTTCGCGATCAAGTTCAAATTTAACCCCTTTTTTCTGAGCGGCAAATCTTGATTCTTTTATCGCAAGTTTTGCGGCGTCATTTAAACGCCCCCACGGCTGAGCCTGATACCGAGCATCGATAATGTTATCTCTATATCGAGGATCTTCTTCATACTCGATCAGCGCAATGCTAAGGGTCTTCAACTCATCTGCTGACATCACCAAAGGAGAACCCAAAAGGGTTAACACTGAGATGCAACAAGCCAAGAACGGTCTAATTATTTTCATAAACTGAATGCCTCCCAATCTTAGTCGTCTACAACAACATCATGAGGCACTCGGCCTGCTGGTACTGATTTGATAACCTTTAATTTCGCAGTATCAATCACTGCAAGATCATCACTCTTACCATTTGTGACATAAAGTCTGCTCTCATCATTATTCAGACTAATACCCCACGCGCGCTTGCCAACAAGAATATAATCCAACACTTTATGAGTCGCTGTCTCAATAACGGCTACATGGTTAGCGTTACCTAAAGTCACATAAGTAAGCTTGCCATCTTTAGTCATTGCCATACCTACTGGCGAGATGCTCTCAGCGCGCATGCCTTTAGGAGCAAAACTTAGCTCAGCGGTCTGCTCATAAGTTGTAGTATCAAGAATGGTGATCGTGCCGCCCACCTCGTTACTCACCCAAAGCTCTTTCAAATCAGGTGTTAGTTCCATTCGGCGTGGACGGTTACCCACAACGATGTTCTCGATAATTTCTCTGCTTTCAACGTCAATCACATGGATCATATTCGCGACTTCAGATGCCACATAAACTAAGCGGTTATCAGGGCTAACTAATACACCTTCTGGCTCTTCGCCTACTTCAATCTCAGCAACTTTTTTGTCTGCTTCCAATGAGTAAACCGTTACAAGACCGTCATCTTCATTTGAAGCATAAAGAAATTTCTCATCCGGTGAGATGTCAAAACGGTCTGGATCTTCACCTATATCAATACTTTTTTTGACTTTTAGCGCAGCCACATCAATTACATCAATGGCGTCATCATCACCACAGGCTACATAAAGAAGAGAACCATCTTTACTTAGCTGCATAGCACGAGGACGTTCACTGGTTTTAATCTCAGTAACTTTGTTCATACCCTTGGCATCAAAAACAGTGACCACATCATCTTTTTCACTGCTCACGAAAACATAGCCTGATTTAGCTTGAACATGAGCCGCAACACTCAACGACAAGGCTAACGCACTGGCCTGCAATCCAAATTTCATTCCTTTCAAAAACTTATTCATAAGCGACTCCTATTTCTTTGTTATTATTAATCAATTGTGAAAATGCATCTGCGAGGGACAAACTAGGTTCAATCCCCTGCGACTGTAATTGTTCGGGGGAAGACTCAGCTAATATCTTGCCTTTATCTAATACGATCACACGATCAGCAGCTTGAACTTCTTCCACTATATGCGTACTCCATAACACGGCGATTTCCCGCTCTTTACAGAGTGAAAGCACATGGTTTACAAGTGATTTGCGTGATTCAGGATCAAGACCTACAGTTGCCTCATCCATCAACAAAACTTTTGGCTGATGTAATAAAGCACGAATAAGTTCAATCTTACGGCGGTTTCCGCCACTCAAACCACGTACTTGTTTATCTCGGACCGCCTGCATATCAAAGCGCTCTAATTCACTATCAATGCGCTCTTCTGCCAACTTTCGGCTTAGCCCATGAAGTAGACAATGAAATTTAAGATTGCCATGTACCGTCAGGTCTAAATCTAATGTTGCTTGTTGAAACACAACACCCAAGGTTGATAAGGCACCAATGGGGTTACGACTAATATCGTGCCCGCACACATGAATCTGGCCTTCATCACTATTAAACAAACCGGTTAACAGCTGGAACAACGTGGTTTTACCTGCCCCATTCTGGCCAAGCAGGCCTATGAACTGAGCTTGTTTTATAGACAAATCTATCTTATTAAGTGCTGTTAGCTGACCATAACTTTTACTAACACCAACTAACTCTAACGCTGCAGGGGTATTCATATAAAACCTCCTGAAAATGACTCATATTCAATACCGTCGGCCTGTCCTTCTAACAAGCCAGGGTTTTGACTGAGTAGATGTTTTTTCCAATTCTGAAAATGGATATCCTCATCAGCCCGTGGTCGAGGAAGATCAACTTCCTTATCAAGTAGTACCGTGCCGGGGGATGAAGATAAGAAAATGATACGATCAGACAACTGAATCGCTTCATTAAGGTCATGCGTAACAAAAACAACCGTAGTTTTATGCTCTAACCACAGCTCAACTAAAAGAGATCGCAAGCGGTGGGCATTAGGGGCATCAAGAGAGATAAAAGGCTCATCTAAAAGCAAAACATCTGGACGAGTTAAAAAAGCCCGAGCAATACTCACTCGCCGTTGCATACCACCCGACAGCTGCTTTGGATAACAATCTGATTTACCTTTTAAGCCAACCTTATCCAGCATCTTTTCTATCTCAAACGGTGCAGAATCAGGCATAACTAGACGAAGGTTATCAGCGACAGTAAGCCAAGGCATTAGACGCGGTTGCTGAAAAATATAACTCAATTTACAAGGAGGGCTACCTGCCAAAAGCTGATCATTAAATCGAATAGAGCCGTCTTGAATAGGTTCTAGCCCTGCGATCATATTCAACAATGTGCTTTTACCCGTTCCTGACGGGCCGACAAGAGAAACAAATTCCCCCTGTGAAACGTTAAATGCAAGAGGGCCTAATACATCAGGCATATTTTTCGCGTAAGATTTCCGTTCAATAGCGATCTTAAGATTAACCATTACAGTCCCCCCTTATAGCGACCATTATCGCCCGCACCGCTGTCGTTATAATTTCCTCTCGCTATATAACGGTCTAAAGGACGCATCAATAGCCCTTCAATAACCAAAATAATTGCTGCAAAAGCTAAGGTGTATGCCAAGATACTGGCAATATCGAAGAAGTGAAAAAAGGTACCTAGCTGGAAACCCACACCATCACTGCGACCTAAAAGCTCAACAACAAGGACAACTTTCCATATCAATGAAAGTCCTGATCGAGCTGACGCCATGATGAACGGATAAAGCTGAGGTAGGTAAACTTTGAAGAAACAACGAAACGGAGAGACTTTAAAAACTTGAGCGACTTGAAGCAGGTCTCTATCTACTACTCGAGCCCCCTCTCTTACCATCACGATCACGGTCGGAATTTTATTAATTGCTACAGCAGTTATAGCCGCGGCTTCGACTAAACCAAACCAAACGTAACATAAAATTATAGTGACAAGAGCCGGTACATTCAGCGCAATCACTAACAACGAATCCCCCGCTTCATTCAAGCGAGGAAACGCTCCCATAACGATGCCGATCATTACGCCAAAAAACATAGCGATACAAAAGCTTAATGCAACACGGTACAGCGTAACCATTAAGTGATACAGCATGTCACCATTAACCAAATGGGACTGTAAACTAGAAAAAACTTGGACTACGCTAGGCACATTATCGCTAGCCAAAAAAAGAGCCGTACACTGCCAACCTAATAGAATCACACCTAATGGAATTAGCCATCTAAGCAAAGATAGTGACATTACTTTGACCTTAGATGTCTGATTAGACTCTGTTTCACTCTCTGTCTTAAGCTTTTCTAAATCACGACCTTGAAACGTACGACTGTGGCTGTGACGCATTATTTAGCGCCCCCAGCTTCCAGTTGTATTACGCCTTCATTCTGATCAGGCAACCAAAACAATGTACGATCTAATTGCTCTGCGCCCCCCGTCAATGCAGCACCACCTTCTTTAGCCATAATGCTATACAAGCTATCAAGTGCATTTAATTCGCTTAATCCAAATTGACGAAGCACACCTTCTCGGTAACTTTGCTTAAGCGCCAGAAAGACTTCATCACTTTCCACCCGCATAAGAGGTCTAATACGCTGCCACTCTTCATCTGACGTCAATAAAATATGGCGAGCTTGTTGTGATGCGATCAAAAACTGGCCTAAAAGCTGCTGATTCGCTTTGCGCCACTCTTCGGAGAACACCCAACCGACAAGCGGTACTTGGGTATCAACGCCTAAGCCTTTAATAATCTCATCAACCGTAATAATCGGCTTAAAACCCCGAGCCTTAAGCTTTGCACTGTAATGCCAAAAGTTCAGGCTTAATGCTAACTTTCCGTCATACATTAATTTGTTTAACAACGGCGGCGCGGCAAAAACAGGCTCTATAAGCTCTTTTAGATCTCGTCCCAAATACTGTTTGCTATAGGCTTGCAATAACAACCAGCTTTTATCTACGGAACCGCCAGCAATTCCAACCCGCTGACTATAGAGATCGCTTAACGAATGAACAGCACTATCGGGTTGGGCGTATAAGCCTCCAGCTGCCGCTGATACCGGCGAGAAACCAAACATGCGGTTATTAAAACGCTGACGATTCACCCAGATCCAATCACTAAACATTAGATCAACGGCTTTACTTTGTAGGGCAACAGCACTTGAATCTTTGCCACCTACAGGCATAACAGCCAGCGTGAAATTATTTTTTTCATCAAGGTGGTGGTGACGGATAACATCCATCTCCCAATTGACAGTACCATGCTGCAAAGTTGCAACACGTACATCCGGATAGTCTTCAGCACTAGCCTTCAAAGCAATAAAGGCGATTAGTAATACAATTAAGTAATGTGGCATAACCTTATCTTTTTTATTTATTGTTGTTATCAGTAAGCCCATAAATGCATAACAAGAAGATCGCTACATGGATAACCATCAACACTGCGCAATTAGGCTTTGCTTTAGTATTCAGCAACAACTAGGCCAACCCCAAAAATCCTTATGATTAGGGCGTTTCAAAAGGAATTGCTACAGTATTAGCAACAGAGTGTCGCAAACAAAAGAAACATATGACCCAGCAAATACCAACAAGTGTCGCAATAACTACTCACTTGACGACTAACAGCAGGACTTTAAATAACAAAAAAGGCCCAAACCCTCAGAAAGAATGGGCCAATTAGAGCCTTAACCTTTAGCAAATACTTTAGAGTTACGTTCATTTCTGAAGGTAAACTCATCAGGATTATTAACCACCGCTTCCGCACGTTCCCGCGCTTCTTCGATCAGGTGATGATGCTCCGACTTAGCACAGACCGGATCCGCATTGTACATATCCCCTGTCAGCATAAAGGCCTGACAGTGACAGCCACCAAAGTCTTTATC